>CAIRSO010000586.1 GCA_903881215.1 uncultured Bacteroidia bacterium | reverse complement strand
TCAACTCTCAACTCTCAACTTTTACCATGATCTTCTCCAAATATCTCTTCTTCATCCTCTCTTTTATCGCCATCTATGCGGCGTTAAAGGTTTTGATATCAAAGAAGCCGATGCACAGCGTGTTGTACCTGACTTTGGCTTTTTTTGCAATCGGAGGACATTACATTTTACTGAATGCACAATTTCTGGCAGTGGTACACATTATTGTCTATGCCGGAGCAATCATGGTATTGTTTATTTATACAGTGATGCTGCTGAATCTTAATATACAGGGAGAGTTTCCCAAGTCACGGCTGACTAAAATCGCATCGGCCATTGCAGGTGGGATGCTATTGATGGTTCTAATTGCGGTGCTCAGAACGTATGATATGAAAATGATCACTGATCCGTCGCTGAACCAGATTGGATTGGTAAAAAATCTAGGAAAGGTGCTGTTTGAAGATTACTATTTGCCCTTCGAACTTTCATCCATCCTGTTTTTGGCGGCTATGGTGGGAGCGGTGATGTTGGGAAAGAAAGACATCTATTAGAGACATGAGACATGAGATTACTGCACCAATCTTGATTAGAGCGTAAGTACTTTAGGCATTCTAGGCATTTTAGTTCACTTTAGGCACTTTTTTTGGAATATGAACTTTTTTAATAGATACAAATGAGCGAAAAAAACGAATTGATCAGGGTTTTTACAGGGAGCGAAGTATTGGTAATCATGCTAAAAGGAGCTTTGGAGGAAATTGGAATTGGATCACTGGTTCAAAATGATTTCCAATCGGGCATGTCGGCCGGAATAGGGGGATTTCCTGCCTGCGTTGACCTTTATATCCAACAATCAGACCTTCAAAGTGCAGAACCTTTGATCACCGAATTTACTCAGGCAAATAATTAAACAGCTTCAAATGCCCACAACTTTAGGCACTCTAGGCACTTTAAATACTCTAGGCACTTTTCAATTAAGGAATAAAATGATAAATTTTTAAGCATGCAAAACCTGAATATCATCCCGCTCGACTACTACATCTTCTTCTGTTCGGCACTTTTTGCCATCGGAGTGGTGGGTGTGCTTGTCAAGCGAAATGCCCTGGTCATCTTCATGTCGATTGAGCTGATGCTGAACTCTGCCAACCTGCTTTTGGCCGCTTTTTCGGCATACCGGAATGATCCGGCCGGACAGATTTTCGTCTTTTTCATCATGGTGGTAGCTGCAGCGGAAGTCGCCATCGGACTGGCCTTGCTGGTCATGATTTACAGGTCGACCCACACCATCGATATCAACGTACTCAACAAACTTAAATGGTAAACGCAAAGCTTCAACAATATGCTTAGATTTATTTGGCTTATACCGTTGTTTCCTTTGATTGGATTTCTTCTGATTGCCTTAAATGTCAGGAGGTTAAAAGGTTCAATGGCGGGAGTATTGGCCTCCGCAATGGTCCTGATTCCTTTTATTCTTTCTCTGGTGGCCTTTGGTTGTTTTCTTTACGGTGCACCTGCCAAAACCGTTGATCTTTTTAGTTGGATCAGCTTTGACAAGCTCTCAATCCCATTTTCATTTCTGTTCGACCGTCTGTCAGTGTTGATGCTACTGATTGTGACAGGGGTCGGATTCTTGATTCATGTTTATTCCATCGGTTACATGAAGGATGACGCTGGATTTAACCGCTTTTTCTCCTATCTGAACCTCTTTGTGTTTTTCATGCTTTTGCTGGTATTGGGTTCCAATTATCTTATTCTTTTTATCGGATGGGAAGGCGTTGGACTTTCCTCCTACCTACTGATCGGCTTCTGGTTCAAGAATCAGGAGTATAACAATGCTGCCAAGAAAGCATTTATCATGAACCGTATCGGTGATCTTGGATTCCTGCTCGCACTATTTTTATTGTTACAGCAATTTGGGACCTTGAATTTCGCGGAGATATTTGCCAAGAGTTCAACTATCCCGGTAGGTAACCTGACAATTACTTTTATCACTTTACTGCTTTTTGCCGGAGCAGTGGGCAAAAGTGCGCAGATCCCTCTTTTTACCTGGCTTCCTGACGCCATGGCGGGCCCGACTCCTGTATCTGCTCTGATCCACGCAGCCACAATGGTCACGGCCGGTATTTACATGGTTGCAAGGACGAATCTGCTCTTTGTTTTATCACCTGTTACCATGATGGTGATCTCCGGAGTAGGCATTGCCACAGCCTTGATGGCGGGCAGCATTGCCATGTTTCAGAATGATATAAAGAAGATCCTGGCCTATTCGACAGTCAGTCAGTTGGGCTTCATGTTTGTTGCATTGGGCTCAGGTGCTTTCACCGGAGCCATGTTTCACCTTACTACCCACGCCTTCTTCAAAGCATTGCTATTCCTTGCTGCCGGAAGCGTCATTCATGCGTTGCACGGAGAGCAGGATATCAGGAAAATGGGTGGATTAAAAGATAAAATTCCTGTCACTTTCTGGTTGTTTGTAGTTGGATCACTGGCCATTGCAGGTATTCCACCTCTGTCGGGCTTCTTTTCGAAAGACATGATATTGTTGGGAGCGTATCATTCAGGTCCGGTTCTTTGGACGCTGTCAGTGGTCGCAGCTCTGATGACAACCATTTACATGTTCAGGCTATTGTTTATCGTTTTTTGGGGCAAATCAACTGTTGCTGAAGATCCCAAACATCCTATACATGAATCACCGAAAACAATGACGGTTCCGATGTCGGTATTGGCAGTATTGTCTGTGGTCGGTGGATTACTGGGTGTTCCGCATCTTTTGGGTGGGAGCGACCAGATCGGTTCATTCCTGAATCCAATTTTTGCTGTATCTGCATATTTTGTAAAGCAAGAAGGAGCCGAAGTTAGCAGTCAAACTGAGCTTTGGCTGCTGGTCATACCATTGGTGCTAATATTCGGACTCATCTATCTGACCTATGCCCGATTTGTCAAAAACAGATCGATTGAACAGGTTGAACCTGAACGCTCTTTTGTTTCAAATTTGATTTATAAGAAATTTTATGTGGACGAATTGTACGAAGCGACGGTGCTAAAACCGGTGGCTTCTTTGTCAACCTTCTTCCACGACGTAATTGAAATAAACGTAATAGACAGATTTGTTAACCAGACTGGTGTTTTTGTTGTTTGGATCGGTAAAAACATCCGGTACATGCAAAATGGAAATGTGGGAGCCTATCTGTTTTATATGGTCATTTGTATCATTCTGATCCTATTTCTTAACCTGTTTAAATAAGTACAAATGTTAATAGGATTTCTCATCACAGTACCTCTGATTTTTTCATTGCTGCTATTCGCAATGAAGGATAACACTAAGCTGAACAAGTTAATTGCCCTTGCTTCTTCACTAATCACATTTGTTCTATCTGTTGCTATTTTGATAACATATTTGGCAGATCCGACCGCTTATCCTCTCTTTCACCCTGGTTTCTTCCATGATTTGGGTATTGAATTTAAGCTGGGGCTGGATGGTTTAAGCATGCTTCTGGTCATGCTGACTACCTTTCTCTTTCCGCTT
>CAIRSO010000585.1 GCA_903881215.1 uncultured Bacteroidia bacterium | reverse complement strand
TGTGAAAGTAGTCTGTAGGGGATTCGAACCCCTATGGCAAGAATGAAAATCTTGAATCCTAACCCTTAGATGAACAGACCATCTGAAACTCTTTCCTTGTTAAAAAGAGCCGAAATACTTGCCAAACATAAGAACAAATCAGTCAATAATCTGCTCCGATTTTCGCGATGCAAAGGAAAGATTTTTTTTCCAAAAAGACAATAGTGCGAATAGAAAAAATAGTCGGCAAATTTCGTCCAATTGGAATAATCCATGAAGGTTGGTAGAGACGCGATTCATCGCGTCTAAATCGGGATGCAGATGTGATGAATTGTAATTGAGACGCGATAAATCGCGTCTCTACAGTCACCACCATAATTTACATCAAATTACCAACAACAACGAATTCTGTCTATATTTAACACGACAAAACCAAACGATGTTTGATCAGACCAATGAATTATTGATCGATGGGAAAGATGGCTTCAAAAACATTTTTCAGCAATATTTTCAACCTCTTTGTCATTTAAGCAGTCATTATCTTGAAGACCATGACGAGGCGAAGGAGGTTGTGCAGGATGCATTTGTGAAGTTATGGGAGGTCAGGCAGAATTTGGATAAAGATTCCAATATCAGGAACTTTCTCTTCACCCTTGTCAAAAACAACTGCCTGAATCTCCTGAAACGCAAACAGCTTCTGCTGAAACATCATGAAAAACTCCGGTGGATGGAAATGCACTACCAATATGAGAGTTTCTCAAGAATGGGCAGTGACTATTTGGAATTCAATGAACTGAAAGAAAAAATTGACCTGGCAATAAAAAATCTTCCCGAACATTGCCGGATTGTTTTTGAGATGAGCCGGTTTGAAGAGCTTAAGAATCGAGAAATCGCCGAGAATCTTGGCGTCACCCAAAAAACGGTCGAAGCCCACCTGACCAAGGCGTTAAAGATACTAAGGAACGATCTGAAAGAGTATCTTCCTGTTATTGTAGTTATCACCAAAATTTTTAATTAAAAGGATTGTCAGTTTTGGTTTGATCACCAAAAAATCTACTGGAATGTTGTCGGAGGCAAAATTCCCAATTGTTTGCATATGTTCTTGCACAAGCGGTTATCTATCTCTTTGTGACGAGGCACAGCACTGTGAATTTCGTTCTTGGTATTGATCCAAATGGAATGATTTCTACCTTCTCGCAGAAGTTTACACGAATTTTGATAAAGATGTCTTTCAAAATCTATTCGTTTCATTCATGCTCCAAATATATTTTTAAATGGCAAATGTAACTTTTCTCTTAACGGCTTTTCGATTGGTATATTCTTGTTTGATCTGTTCATTCTGTACTTGCAATAATAGTTTTAAGGCATCTTTTAAATTGCTTTCAAGTTCTTCCATCGTTAAACCTTGCGACAATGCTGCAGGATATTCCACTATTTGACCTACATAATAGCCATTCTCTCCCTTCTCAACCATAATTGTTAATTCCAACCTTTTCATGGTACCGTGATTAATAAATAAACAAAGATATAAATTTATAGATGTCATTCCCGTTAGGGTGTTACCGCTTTTAATTGTTAATTCATAAATAGCTAGAAATATGGATCATCTTTCATTGTC
>CAIRSO010000584.1 GCA_903881215.1 uncultured Bacteroidia bacterium | reverse complement strand
CTGAAGGAAACCGACCTTTGGATGAATCTATTCATCCTTATGCTTAGGATACTTTTTCCTGGCATCTTGTTCCATTATTTTTGAATATTATAAAATAACGTTGATTTCGTTTCAAATCATTTCTCATTAAATATTCAAAACAATGAAAAGTCTAGCCTTTAAATTTTCCAGTTTCATCCTCCTAAGTGTATTTGTTCTTAGCTGTACGAAAACTGCTGATGACTCATCCTCCCCTTCCTCGCTCAAAGATGCGTTGACCAGTGGTACTCAGAAACTAAACACTGCCATGACTGACATTGCATCCAATCAGGCATTTAAACTGCTTAGTATCAGTAACCCTACAACACTTAAGGCCGCTACAGTGTACAGTGTAAACATTCCACTATCACTGGTAGCAGGAGTCTATAATTTCAAGGCATTGAAAAATGAGGAAAGTGAACATTATCCTTTAATCAAATTTTTCACAAAAACCCCCGACGCCAGCAAGATGGTGATCAATATGCCTCTTGCCAAGTTGAAAAATCTGCATGATTTACGCGAATACCACAAAGCAGATTCCTCGCTGACTAACAATCTCTCTATGTCGGTAACCGAGTATTACAACAATTACAACAGCTACCGCGATTTTGACTACTCGAATGTAGCAGCCATTACTATCGACAATGCCCTAGCTGGAAGCTTGGATATCAAGTCGTTAAAAAGTCCAACATTGGGAACGCAATATGCCTCTCAGTTTGCCTTCAGCAACGGCTATACTGCAAAATATAAATATACATCGGGTGATCCCATTGTTTCCAGCTTTACCATCTTAAAGGCAGCCAGCGTGCTTTATGAGGAAACACTGCTGACCATCAAGAATGATACCGCCAGATTTGGTCGTGAGCATCAGTATTCACTGGTCATAGGAGATGTAAAACTTGTCAAAAAAGCTGATAGAACATACGCAGTTTATGTCAAGAATGTTCTTCAACCAAAGGCGGTTGTATCATTTATTGATAAAGACGATGACGATGATTATGATGATGATGAACATTCCATCTGCGACAAACGGGATATTCAGATCACCTTCGAAGATGGGACAACAAGCACACTTTCAACTCTGATCGGACAAACAATTACTGATATTTCAACCCTGTTCAAATCACTTCATCAGGTCTATTATGCAGCTTCTGTTGCCGACTGGATTGGTTATGATATCTACTACAAGAGATAAGCAAAATCACGTTTCAATCAAATATATAGGTTTCATCTTCCGCGGATATTAAGGGTATTTCGCGGAAGATTTTTTTTGTGAAAACTCCTAAGCTAACCAAGGATTATCCGACATTTCTTATAAAGCCAGCTTTAAGGCTTTTGACATACTCAATAAATTTTCAACAGGTGTATTGACTGTAATTTCACAACCTGCCGAAAGGATGAATTTTTTTCCATTCATTTTCTTTACCAAATCCTGCACTGCAACTTCAATCTTTTCGGGCGTACTGTCCTGAATGAAAACGGGGTTAATATTTCCTTTGATGACAACTTTCTCACCCAAAATAAGTGCGGCCTTTGGCAAATCAACCTGCCAGTCCAGATCGACAATGTCAAAGTTTAGTCCGCTGATGGAAGGCAGCAGATGTTCTATGTTGCCACATATGTGCAATTTTACTTGGGCGCCCAATGAATGGATGTATTCCACCAATTCGAGGTGACGATCCCTGACGTAAAAATCATAGGTATCGGTGTCAATCTGGGAGCAGATCGCATCGCCCATGCCAATGAAATCGCATCCTGCCTCAACTTGAGCCTTGGCAAAATCTTTTGCCAGGAGCAAACATTTGTCCAGCAAAACATTTGACAGATCAGGATCGGTCATCAGAAACATCAGCATCTCCCCTACTCCGGCCAGGTCGCAAGCTTCAGCCAGCGGGCCTTCAATCCATCCACCTACCGGGACTGTCCCTTTCAGCAATTGCTGGAAATATGCGGCCCCATTGATCCTGTCGAGGGTACGTTCGCATTTGTACACATCGGGCAATTTCAAATACATTACATCATCAGCATTCACGATAATTTTGTCCAGGCATTTCGGCACACCTTCCGGAACATATTCGATCCGTGCTCCGAAAGCTGAAGTTTCCCGGTAGGGATCACTGATCAAACTGACGGCATCCAAATCAAAATGCTCAAGACACCGGATATTTGATTCAACCAATGTTTTATAGTCTGAGGCAAATTTCGCATAGGTGGTACCGTGAAACCGGGCGGCAAAATGCATCAGGATCGGCCTGAACAGTGGCCGGGATAGCTGTTCTCCGTTTAGTAATTTTTGATATTGTTCTTTCTTGGTTATCATTTCAATAAAATTTTAACCACCGCATCGTACAAATCCGGTTTCTCCGGGCTGCTACTTGCCGTGATAAAGAAGTTTCCTGTTTCGGTATTTCCCCACCAGGTTTTCTGGTAAGACAATTCTGCACCCGATTTCAGCAGGTAGACATTTTTAACTTTTTCGCCGTCCACACCTTTGGCATTGAGCTGGCCAAGATTTGGATACAACCAGTGTGCATAAACCGTACTCCCCTTTTGGGTATATCTGCCCCAGTCAGGTTTGGCCAATGCGGAAGCCCCGCAGCCATATACGCTTTCTCCGTTGACATTCAGCCATTTGCCAACTTTGGTCAGGATTTCAATACTCTCCTGTGGAATGATACCCCTTGCATTAGGCCCGACATTCAGCAAAAGATTGCCGTTTTTGCTGACACAATTAACCAAAGTATGGATAATGAGTTCGGGCGATTTCCAATTGTGGTCCATCTCCGTGTATCCCCAGCCACCATTGAGCGTCAGGCAGGTTTCCCATGGTATGGGATTGCCATATTTGTCGGCCAGGGCTACATCAGGAATTCCTTGTTCGGGTGTTTCAAAATCGCCCAAAGTCTTAACCATTCTCTCTTTGGAAGAAGAGCCTTCGTGGGTGGCCAACCGGTTATCCAAAATGATCTCGGGTTGGTATTTGCGAACCATTGTCACCAATTCATTGGCTTTCCATTTCTCGCCACTGTACTGGTCGAAGGAATAATCGAACCACATGATGTCGATTTTCCCATAGTTTTTCACCAATTCCTCCACTTGTCCGTGCATGTACCTTAGGTAGTTGTCCCAGTCGAACGTCCGTTTGGCATATTCCTTGTCATCACGCTGCGGGTGGTTTCCCACGTTTGGATAATCGGGATGGTGCCAGTCGATGATCGAATAATAGAGGCCGACTTTAATGCCTTCAGCCCGGAAAGCTTCCAGAAATTCGCGCACCAAATCACGCCCACCGAACCGGGGAGTCAATTTGTAATCGGTAAGTTTGCTGTCGAACAAGCAAAACCCGTCGTGGTGCTTGGCGGTAAGCACCGCATATTTCATGCCGGCAGCTTTGGCTGATTTGGCCCAGGCTTTGGCATCAAAATCGGCTGGATTGAATTCGTCGATGTATTTTTGGTATTGGTCCGTGGTGAGCCGCTCGTTGGCCTTCACCCATTCGCCCCGGGCAGGGACGGCGTAGGCACCAAAATGGATAAACATCCCAAAACGGGATTCGCGCCACCATTTGGTGCGATCCATCACCTTTTGGTAGTTTTCTGAATAGGCTTTGGAAGGAGCTTCCTGGGCGTGAAGGCAGGTTGAACTCAATGTAAGGGCCAAAAAGATTAGAAGGATCGGATACTTGATATTTTTCATATTATCTGGTTTTTAATATTCCAAAACGATTCCACTGTGCATGGTAAAAGTAGGCACATTGATCCTAATTTTGTTGCCAATTCTCAAAAATTTCACTTTTTTTCCATCCGGAATCTGGTAAACGCGTTTTACCTTCTCGAGAACGTTCAGTACAATTTCAACGCCTGGTACCGATGCGTGGGAGTCAGTTAAACCCGATTGACTTGGAATGATCAGAAGTTCCAGCATTTTCAGATTCTTTTAGGTAGCATCCATCTCTGCTTCGAAGGATATGGGTCGGAAATTTGAAAATGCCGTTTATTGGAGCATAAGGAGGACAACCAGAAGTTCACTAAAGCAGGGAAGTAAATTTATTCCATGGTCTCTTTTCTGTTCAAAATATTTACGCCAGTTCCTTTGCCGTTGATCAGACTTTTTACTCTGCTTCCCTTATTCCCGTTCAACCATATCATGACTTTATGATAAATATTTTTTTCTAAGGATGAAGGTGTTTCAATGGCCTGATCAACAATTACCGGGGCATTATAAAACACATTATAAATACCCAGACCCCAGGCCTGATGCGATTTTACATTATCGGCAACCTTGTAAGAAGCATATCCATACGTTTCCCCATGTCTCCAGGCCTCCACGGTTGGTGGATCATAAGGCATTTCGCTCTGGTAAAAATAAACCCGCCCCTTTTCACCATTCCAAATGGTCTGGTATTCCTGGAAATGTTCATTAAACAAACCATAAATGGTAACATTGTCGCCATTAACAATCAACCCATTGGCACATTTGTTTTTGTCCCAGCCAACGCCGGCACCATGGTCAGCCCTCCAAAGCCAGACGTGATCGGCACAAACATTATTACTATTGATCACCAGACAACGTGATGCAGATCCTTCGTGAGGGCCACCAACACGGAAAAACAGATCAAATAAATAGGTAGGATTTTCCTCGTGATTCTTTTTCGATCCGGGTTTCCCCACTATCATCAGTGTTTCTGACGGGATTTTTGCAGCGTCAATCAGCAAACTTGCAACAGTAACACCATCAACATCTGAAACATCAATCACCACATTTCCCTTTTCAGGAACCAGTGTTACCATGCCGATTCCCATCATAACTGTTCCGGCATGTGTAATTTTTAGGCTTTCGCTTAACGAATAGATTCCTGGCGTAAATAGAATGTGTTTCCCTTGTTTCAATGCTTTATTGATCGATTTGGCATTGTCACTGGCTGGTTTAGCAACATAAAAATCATTGATTGAGATACTCTTTTCCCCTCTGTTTGGTTTATCCCAGTCAACGCCGATCGAATTTTTCTTCAATGCCGGCATTTTCAAAATGTACTCTCCTCCGGAATAAATCCAGTAAGGTTTTTCACGAACTTCAGGTGTTTCTTTGATGGTGGTAACGGGCTTATCGGGCCAATTCTCCTGAGGTGCATTTCCGACTCCTACATACATCATGTTCCAAACACCACCGTCCCATTTTTTAAAAACGGAATTTCTGGTAAGCCATTGTTGTTGCGAACCGGAAAAAACCGTTCCCTCAATTTTACAATCGGCCATAAAGCCGCCGCTGGAAGGTCCATCGTGCAATTTTAAGTTTCCTTTTACATTTACCCGACGTAAGGGTGCAGCTTGCGAAACTGCCCAGGTATTGGTTGAATCAATGGCAGGAACTATGGTTAAATTCTCAGCTGTCCGCCAAAAATTACACAACACATGGCCACCCTTCGTTGAGTTAGACCTGACAGCCCCTACAATCACTACATCTTCAGGGGAATTTCCCAAACCCATGATGTGCATGTAATAACCAACCCTGATATCCAACTTATAGGTTCCTGGCTTAAACAGCAACGCATAACGGTTTTTGGAAAACTCATTCGCGGGAAAAATCTGGCCAGAATAAATGGAGTCGATCAAAGTTTGAACTACCATCATATCCATGGAAGGATCGAACACGAAGGCATTTTCGCCCAGCAAAGTTTGATTGTACTGGGCTGCAATAATCTTGACACTTTCGGACAATGGTTTAGTGGTTTGCGAAAAACCAAAT
>CAIRSO010000583.1 GCA_903881215.1 uncultured Bacteroidia bacterium | reverse complement strand
GCTCCGCCGGATGGGAATCCAGTCCGATCTCCACACACTTGTCGGACGCGGGCACTGCTTCCAGCGGCAGGCCGCCCCGGGCACGGGCAGCTATACCTGGATGGATCGCATGTGGGAATTCATGAATCACAAGGGGTTCAATGTTGAAACTCGTTTACTTTTAATGTTAAGGTGATTAATATACATGGATTAAATGGGAAGGGTCAATCTTTAGTTTTGAAACTATCTATCAATTAAAACATTCATAGATGCAAAACACTGGGGGATAGGCATTTATAATCCAAAATGCGATAATTGCCAAAGTAAAATAATTAGTACTAACACAACACCTGCTTATTATGATTAAAAAGAACTTGAAAATTGCATTGTTCATTTTGTTTAATATTACGATCAGCCAATCAGCCATGTCGCAAAACTACAGTGACGGCCGACCTGTTGCAAAGCTCAGAATGGATGCAAAGGACGATGGTATCGTGCTGAAATACGGCGATGGCCCCGAAACCTGCGATTATCTGGGGGCAAGGGATGTTTGGGTTTTTGAATCCGGAGGCACCTACTACATGCACTACGATGGCGCAGGGATCAAAGGCTGGCTTTGCTGCCTGGCAACAAGCAAGGACCTCGTTAACTGGGAGAAAAAGGGAGCCGTACTTCAGTTAGGCAAACCAAATGAACCGGATTCTAAGAGTGCCAGCTACGGGACGACCTATTTTGACGGAAAGAAATGGCACATGTTTTATCTGGGTACCCCGAATGTCACCCCTGCTCCCGATTTGATCCCTTCCTTCCCATATCTTAACATGAAAGCAGAGTCGGATTCACCTTCAGGTCCCTGGATCAAGCGGAGGGAAATAGTTCCTTTTAAACCCCAGGAGAAAACGTTTTACAGTTCTACTGCATCGCCCGGGTTTATAGTTAA
Organism: uncultured Bacteroidia bacterium; assembly: GCA_903881215.1. Classification (GTDB taxonomy): domain Bacteria; phylum Bacteroidota; class Bacteroidia; order Bacteroidales; family Prolixibacteraceae; genus CAINVV01. The sequence continues at coordinate 12,407 of CAIRSO010000583.1, read as the reverse complement.
GCAAAATGACGAATACCTGATGTTCTTCTCTGCAGCCGATTATACCATCAAAAGGACCATTTGCATTGCGCGCACTAAGGACCTTGATGCCCCCTGGAAAATCGATCCGGCTCCGATCGTTCCTCCCGAAGAACAAATCGAGAACACATCCCTCTATTACGAATCGTCGAACCAAACCTGGTTTTTGTTCACCAATCATATCGGGATAGATAAGGATGGTGAGTATACTGATGCCGTTTGGGTCTATTGGTCGAAAGATCTGAATAAATGGAATCCGGAGGACAAAGCCATTGTGATCGACAGGCAAAACTGCAAATGGTCACAGCGTTGTGTTGGATTGCCTTCTGTTGTCAGGTACAAAAATCGGCTTGCCATTTTTTATGATGCTCCAATAGGAAACAGCGTTAGCCACATGCGCCGAAATATAGGTCTCGCCTGGCTCGGGCTGCCATTGACTCTACCAAATAAACAATAACTTCAAAAACAGAAAAATGAAAAAATCTCTTTTATGGGTGAGCATGATCGTATTCATGATATCCCTTCCCAGCATGGTCTCCTCACAGACCGACTGGAAGAATGATTTTAAATTTCAAGAACTGAATAAACGTCCCAATCTGGAAGTTAGGTACCAGAATGGCGACCGGGATGCGTTCGAAATTGTAGCTGCGGATTATCACCTGACCGGCGATTTGGTGCCGCCGAATTTGCTTTATGACTCGAACACTTCTGCTCCTTGGTTGTGGTTCGAGATGACCGATTCTCAAGGCCAACTTTATTCCACGAAATACACAAAATCCAAATCGAGAATCAATCTCTACCGCAGGGGCCCCTATTATTGCGAAATTCATTGGGTCGATATGAGATTTGCCAATCAGAAAGGAGACACCTTACCCATCAGGGCAGAAGTCGTGCTGTACTGCTTTCCTGAGAGGGTAAAGAGCTCAATAAAATTATTTCCATCGGCGCAACTTAACATGAAGACCTTGACTGCAAAAGGGAAAGCCGAGACATCACTGGAAATTAAAACCATCGAAAAGGGTCAGCCGCAATATTTCAACTTCGATTTATTTCAGGAAGTTAAACCACTTCAGGATGCCGCTTTTACCTTAAAAAAGGGGATAACACCTATCAGATATGACCAAAGAAAGGGTGTTTACACCATTGGAAGTGAAACGACAGAAGGCTTCCAAAAGCAGTATTTCGAACAGCCAAATGGGTATGAAGATGTTGCTTTCAAAGTAAAAAATGACGGCATCGCCCGTAAAATTTATATCTGCCATAAGACACTCAAGGGGGAAGGCATCGTGGAAGGAGGCGTCGTGCTTGATGAAAAGGGATACCCTCTGCCAATTCTGGTTGAGGTTTGTAAAAACTTTGCCGGCGAAAAGGAGGAAAAATTTTACAATCCACGCGATACGGCTTTCAGCGAAACCTATTTTCCATTGTACCTGGAGCCCAACGAAGAGCTTGAAATCAGCTCACTTCATGTATACCAGAACTGGGGAAGGCACATGACCAAGCATTGGTCTTCGCTCGGATTTTTCATGGACTATTTTCATTCTTCCACCGGCGTAACCGAGACCACCTGCTACATTCCTTTCAAATTTGGCCACCAAACGGGGATCTCTATAGGCGATTTCCGGGCCATGAGCCAGGAAACATTTTGGGAAGGTCAGCCTCAGCATGATAATATAGGAGGGCATAATTTTCTCACTTATTATGATGGTAAAAAATGGAACTATTCCGAATACAAGGGCACGACCTACAAAAGTACAGGGGCCAATTGGTGCAATGTGGAGATGGAATATCTCTCGACTGACAGCAGTATTAAGCTTTTGCTGGATATTTGGGAAGTACCTCAGGATGATGAACTGCGCAGCTTTTTTAGAGCGCGTTACAAAGTTCTCAGACCCCTGATCATTGAGGATGCCAAAGCCAATTTCAGATTTCTGGATATCAGTACAACCCAGCAGCGGCTCCGCTACAATCATTTTGCTTACACCGATGCATCCGGAAAAATTACCAGCAAACCCATTGTATTTGGCGAGGAGCCTTTCTGCGCTAAAGGGATCGAACTTCCTGCAGAAAATTCTTTTACGGCAATTTACGGAGAGCCCAAAGGATCGAACGGTATCATGATCAGGAATTTCAAAACCAATATGAACCTGAAACCCGCTTTTTCGATTCAGCATAAGGTGGTCATTCCAGAACCAAAGGATACTTCCGTCAATGAACATAAAGTCTACACCCCACCTTTGAAGAACGAGGATGTCCGCTTCAGTCTGGTGCCTTCAACCGACCGGTTGATCCTGAAACCAGGAGATGAGATTGAACTTAACGGATTCTGGCTGCCATATGGCGAATACGATGGTTATAAGACCCCGGCGCGAGAAGCTGTCACTTTTGGGAGTGATCAGCCAAGGGTCACTAAAATAAAAAAAGGATTGTGTCTGAATAATTTTCCAACGATGATTCAGGTGGAAAATAATGAAGCCGAATTTTCCATCAAAGGCGGTTTAAATATTATTCCGGTTATCGCGAAAGGGTTTACGGATTATCGCAACCTGATGCTTTATCGCAAAATTAACGGAACCTGGGATCCTGTTTTCCTCAATCAGAACACAGAATCAGATGGTAATCAGGTATTTTGCGATACCGATGGAAAATTTGGAGCCATCTTCCTGTTTAAGACCAACGGGGCAGAACAGGAAATGAAGATCAGCTCCGTTCCATCAAGTCTTACCAGGAAGTTAAAAATTGAACCGGTAACCAGTCCCCAAACGGAAGTAATGATTGCCGATGAAAAGGAGAATACCTCAGTAACCTTGAAAATCAATCCCCTCCAATCGAATAAAGCACCATTAAAATGGCTCGTTAGTGAGGGTAATTCAATCTGGTATACCCACCATTCAGATCAACAAAGATCCGGAATACGGGTTACAGGATTTGAGAAAAGTGCAACCCTCCAATATTGGTGGCAACCACAATCAAAAAACGATACCCTGTTCACGCCGGAATTTGAGTTGAAGATTAGTAAGAAAAATCTGAAGGACTCCTATACTCCCTTCATTTATAACGGTGGTAAATTAAGCGAATACAAGTTTGTGAAGTCGCAAACCGTGAAACTGTCGACTGAAGAAAATTCACCTGGTATTGTCTTCTTTTATTCCTCCAAAATGAACCGGACCATCGCCCTGGCTTTTAACAAGGTTTCGGAAATTTATTTGAAGGATAAGAACACTGTTGGAATCAGGATGAAACAGCAAGAATGTCCAATGGACAGAAGAAAAGTCTTTGAAGGACAAGTTTATATCCACGAAGGCAAAGTTGAAGACTTGCTATTTTTGATTAAACAGGAGCTGACTTTCGCAAAAAATTGAGCCTGGGCGAAATTTTCCGAAACTCTGGAACGATTTTAAATGTATTTGGTCAATTATTGATCATGAAACAATTCAGGTTCACTTAATTTTATCCTATCGAATAGCTTAAGTCAAAAACTGAAATGAATAGTTTTTAAATAGAAGTGAATTAATCATTAACCAATGAAAGCAAATCTAATTCTCATCTTTGTATTATTTGGAATTCAATTGTGCGGACAGAATCGTCCGGGCCTTTCAAAAATAAACCCGGTTCGGAATCTGAATGTCGATAGTTGGGTCGCTACGGATGCACTCGGCCGGAAGCTGCCTGGATATGATGAATGTGGTCCGATAAAAAAAGATCGCTATGTTGGGATGTTCTATTTTATGACACACACAAATCCGGGAGGAAAGGGGCCTTTCGATGTAACAAAGATCATGAGAGCCAATCCTGATAACCCGCAGTGGGGCGAAGGAGGCCATTTCTGGGGAGAGCCTGAGACAGGTTATTACCTCTCTTACGAAAAATGGATGATCAGACGGCATGCGCAGTTACTGGCAGATGCCGGTGTGGATGTAATCATTTTCGATGTGACCAACGACCGAACCTATACGGATGTTTATATACCGGTATGCGAAGTCTTCAGTGAAATGAGAAGGATGGGAGAAAAAACACCCCAGATATCCTTCCTGGGCAGCGAAATCTCAGTAAATCTGTTGTGGAATGAATTTTACCAAAAAAAAATGTTTCCTGATCTTTGGTTTCAATGGAAAGGGAAACCGCTTCTGCTTTTTGGTCAGCACGAGATCCCCTCAAGGAAGAAAAACAATGATGTAGTGTTCTCCGGGGAGATCCGCAAATTCTTTTCGATACGACAGAGCTGGGCGTGGACTTCCCTGCCATGGTACCAGAGTTGCCCATATGGCAAAGACAAATGGCCTTGGGTAGATCATTATCCGCAAGCAATCAATTGGCACGAATCGCCTGACAAGGCTGAGATGGTGCCTGTGGCAGTAGCGCAACATCCGTTGTCCAATATTGGCAGGAGTTTTCATCATTACGAACAGCCTCCAGCAGACAAATATGACCTCACACCCTTCACCGATCAGGGGTTGTGCTTTGAAGAACAATGGAGCCGGGCACTTGAGGTTGATCCTGAGTTTGTTTTCGTAACAGGTTGGAACGAGTGGAGTGCAGGGGCGCAAATCATGGGGTCCGATGTCAACAAAGCCATGTTGAAATGGAATTTTTATCCAGGCGCTCATTTAGGGAAAGCCGGTAAGGTATTGAAGCCCGGTGACCACTATTTCATCGACCAATACAACCAGGAGTTCAGCCGGGATATCGAACCTATGTCGGGAGGCCACACCGACAATTACTATTACCAGTTGATGGCCAATATCCGCAAATACAAGGGAATGGCGAAACCCACACCGGCCGGACCTCCGGTAACCATCAACATTCAAGGTAGTTTTAATCAGTGGGAAAAAGTTGCCTGCGTTTATTACGACCACATTGGTGATACTGAACACAGAAACAGCCCGGGGCAGGGACAAGCCGGGCCCTATGTGAACAATACGGGTAGAAATGACTTGGTTACAATGAAAGTCGCTTATGACAAATCTTCAGTTTATTTCTATGCTGAAACGGTCAATACGATTTCGCCATCAACCGATCCAAACTGGATGCTGCTTTTCATCGACACCGATCAAAACAAGGAAACCGGATGGGAAGGCTATGACTTTGTGATCAATGGCAAAGTACCTGGCAAAAAGACCACCACTTTAATCAGTTTAAACAAGGATGGTTCATTGGGAAAATCGGTAATAATTCCATATCAGGTTAATAAAAATAAACTGATGATCAAGCTTAACCGGGCCGATTTGAACCAAAACAAAAAGCTGGCATTTGATTTCCATTTGGCCGATCATATTCAAAAGACCGGAGACATTACTGAATTTTTCCTGAATGGAGATCAGGCACCGGAACGAAGGGCCAACTATCGGTTTCAACCCTGAATAACTATTAAATTAGCTAATATAACTAACAATGACCAATTTATTTAAAAAGCTGATGTTGATTGCATTCATTGTAATCTCAGTTTTGCAATTGCAATCAGCCACCATTATTCTAACCAGCGACCAGCAATTGAATGATTTGCTCAATCCTGATAAAAAGATTGACATGTCGACCGGATTCACCAAACGATTTGCCAGTTTGAGAGATGTTTGCGAAAATGCGAAGAAGCAAAATGATCACATTCTGACAATCGCTTTCGATGAATTTTTCAGGCAATACCGTGAGCAGGCTGGTACAGACCGGCTCCTTACTCCCGATAGTGAGGAATACATTGAAAAAATTAAAATCATTGCCGTTTTTGCTGAAAAATACGGACTTGGCATGGGTTTAAGCTTGCTGAGCCCACTGGAATTAGGCCCCGCTTTTAAGAAACAGACTGGTGAATCCGGTCAGTGGGTTCATTATAAAGTTGGAAACCGCGACCCACAGACGGGAAAGTTCAACGTGATGCTTTGGCAGCAACTGTACTGGACCAATAACAAAGGAAAATTCACCATTAAGCTGAAAGGAGTGAAGGCTTTTGCTTTCAGGGAGAAGCATATTCCAAATACTCCATTTAAAGTTGTTGACAGAAACGATATTTTAGAGTTGAAGGATGTTAAATACGATCAGTGGGCCATTCCCGGAGCCAAAGATGACAAGGAAATGAACACCGATCTTTGGAGTTCTACTTCCGGTTCCGGACAGAATATTGACAGGGCCAGACAAATCGAAGTTTTTTCGAATGGTTCGGGTGAATTTAAAGAATACGACCGGGTGATGGTTTTGCTCGAATATGAAGTTCCCGAAATGGAATACTTTAGTCCGGAAGCTTTACCTTTCCTGAAGAACCTCCTAAAGAAATATAAAGACAAGGGGATTAATCTGCAGCATTTCTATTCCGATGAATTGCATCTGCAGCAAGACTGGGTTTACTTCGGACACCATGACAACGGCCAACTATCCTTGCGGTATTTCACACCAGCTATGGGAAAATATTACCAGAAGCAATTTGGTGTTCCCTTTGAAGAAAGGGATTTGCTCTATTTCTCTTGTGGTCCGGATATCAACTCAAATTCTGTGATGGCTTCCCGGAATGTTCAGTATGTGAAAGGAAAATCACGGGAGGATATTCAAAAAACTTTCCTGTTCAGGGATAATTATTATCGTATGCTGAATGATTATGTGGTTGACCTCTTTAAAGATGCAAAAAAATACGCTACCGGGATATTTGGTATTGAAGACTGGGGCACGAGCGGACACTCCTCCTGGGCCGAAAGCCCGACTGTTGATATGTGGGATGTCGGCAACCTCGATCGTCACGCATACAAATATGAATACACACCGAATTTTGTTTGGGGAAACACGGTTCAGCAAGCCTCAGCAGCCTGTTACGACTATTTTAAATGGGGCGAATATCTTGAACCAACACGAAATGATTTTGCCGAATTGGGCTGGAACGACCGCGATTATTACGGAGCAGCCATGTCGGCATCATTGGGTGTTTTAAACCGGATTCCAAACTCCTATCCTGCATTCTGGGGAATGCCAAAAGCTGTGAGTGAGCGTAAAGGTGCCATCAATGATGCTTTCGGAGGCTCACCCCGTTCAAAATCTATCGATTTAATTACCGGCCATGTTCACCGCGATGTGGATGTATTGGTATTATATCCCATGAACCTGGTTGCTGTAGAGGAGCGTTTTGGTTCGTGGCTTACCCAGTATGGTTATTGCAATTACATAACTGCAGAAAAACTTCTGGAACTTGGCTCTGTAAACGAAAAGGGTGAAATGCTGGTCAAGGACAAAAAATACACTACTTTGGTTGCCCTTTTTGAACCGCTTCCGAACAAAGGCCTACTTGGCAAAATGGATGAAATGGCAAAGAAAGGTGGAAAGGTAATCTGGTTCGGGCCACCGCCAATTATTGATGCTCAAGGTGAAAATTGTCTGAGTCAATGGGAAAAATTATTCGGTGTTAGATATAACTCTGCAGAGCTTCAGGGAAGAATCGCCCCGGGCATGCGCATTGATTTCGTCAATCAGTTGAAAAATGTTCCGTCCCAATTTATTCTCAGCGACTTTCTGATCGATTGTATTTACCCGGTGGAAGCTGAGCCCGGAACTTCAAAACTTGCATTTTGTGACAATAATCTTTTGGTTGGATCAGGAAAAGGAAATGCCTGGTACTTTGGCTTTCGGCCACGCGACGACCAATCGGCAAGTTTAGGTTATGAGACCCGGACACTGTTTGAAATTCTGGATCAGGTGGGGGCTTACAAATCAACCAGCACTTTTACAAATATCAACGATAATACTGAACACGTTTCCAGAACTACGGATTATCTGGCCACTCACTTTCCCAATGGGGCGACCGTCGTGGTAAAACACTACCGGAATCACAGGGAAACCTGGGCTGGGGGCTTCTCACGAAATGAAGAAGATGATGAAAAAGCCCTGACAGCAAACCCACTTCCTTCAGCCGACATTAAATTGAAGAATTTCAAGGTGAACGGACATGAAATTACTTATGACGGAAGGCTTACCATGGCCTTCAGGTTAAATACCGCAAAAGAATTGATCGCTTTTGAGGGACAAAATTGCAACCAGTTTCAACTAGATGGGAAAACATATAAATTCTCAGAATCACTTTTGAAAAAAATTGTTTTTGCCCCTTCGATGGATACCCTGAAAAATGAAATCAAAGTATTTGTAAGTGGCCCCGGAAGTGTTCAAATCCCTTTGGCAGGACAAATAAATTCAAAGAAAATAGACTTGTTCGATGAACATGAGAAGCATGTCAGCCATGTGGTACTGGACAACTCAATTCGATTTGATGTGACCAATTTGCTTGACGGCAAATGGTTGACGATACGAATTGCAAGATAAAATCTCAAAATAGAATAAACAATGAATCGTAAAAGTCTGTTCCTGTTGGCACTTGGTTTTGTGGCCATGTCGTTTGCCAGACCGGATAAAGAATTCAAAATCTTTCAGTTTCCACAAACCCAGATACCACGGATTGATGGCGATTTCTCAGATTGGAACATCATCCCCGATTCCTATTGCATTGGAACGGAAGAGTTGAAAAATACAAAAATTGGAGAGGGAATACCTATCGATTCTAAGGATTTTGACTTAAAGGTAAAAGTGGGATGGGTAAAAGATTTAAACCGTCTCTATTTTTACATCGATGCGAATGATGACTTCTGGGATTTTAAGGATAGTGCACTTCGCCAGGATATCTTCGAGCTTGTTGTCGATGGCGACAATTCCGGAGGATCCTTCATCACCCAGGAAAACTGGAATTTTACAAATCGAGCTAAGAACCAACCTTTTTTTAATGGCAAAGGAACCCAGGCACAAAATTACCATATTTTTACTCCTGTTGTGAACAAAGACTGGGCTTTAGCGTGGGGAAACTTCCCATGGATCAAAGAATTTCCCTTTGCAAATTCAGTCTGTAAGTATAATTTTAAGCAAGGCGAGAGTGGCAGGTTTCAAATGGAATTCTACATTACACCTTTTGATTTTACCTCATTTGATGGACCTGAAAAATCTATTGAGTCAGTTCTGAAAGAGAATGATCTGATAGGCATTTCCTGGGCAATGCTCGATTTTGATGGCAAAGCATGCAAGGCTTTTATGAACTTATCGCATGATCTGCGGATGATCAACAATGCGTCCTATTTGTGTGCATTCCGTTTGATGCCTTTGGAAAATTCATTCAAAAAACCAATTGAAGCCAACTGGACGCGCATAGTTGAGAACAAGAAAAAACGAATCATCAGGTTCTACGACAATTCTGTTGGTGAAATCACCAAATGGCATTGGGATTTTGGTGACGGTAACACTTCCGATGAACAGAATCCCGTTTATCAATATAGCACCAGTAATGCCTGGACTGTGCTTCTTACAGTTGAAGGACCTGCAGGTAAATCCATCCGATCGAAAGTTTGGGAAGTAGTTACAGAATAATATCTCACTTATTAACTTTTTTCTGAAAAACAGAGATGCATAATGAAAATTAAACAGAACGAATTATTGGTCTCTATTTTTCTCTTGTGTGCGCTGAATTTCACATTGCCAGTCAGTGCACAACGCAATGTACTGTCGCCTGCAGTATTTTCGTCCGCCAAAATTGAAGGAATTGTCGGTCGAAAATTGAAAAATTGTGTTGAAAATGGGGTCATGGCGAAGGATTACGTCCTCTATACAAAACCATTCAAAGATAAACTCGATAAAGGAGGTGGTTTTACAGGTGAATTTTGGGGAAAATGGTTTACTTCCGCTGCTCTGGCTTATTCCTGGCAACCAACTTCAGCCTACAAAGACATATTGGATAAAGCGGTATCTGAATTGATTAAGGCACAGGATGCTGACGGACGCCTAAGCAGCTACCCCCGGACAGAAGATTTCGGATTCTGGGACATCTGGGGTAGGAAATATGCTTTGCTTGGACTGATTGCACATTATGATCAGACTGGTGACAGAGAGTCCTTGAAAGCAGCCTGTCGTGCCACCGATGCGTTGATTAAAATTGCCGGTCCCGGAAAGAAAAAACTGACCGAAACAGGGCTTCAGATTATCGGGGGATTGTCATCCTGCTCAATCCTTGAACCGGTTGTTTTGGTTTATGAGCGATCAGGTGAGAAAAAGTACCTTGATTTTGCAACGTACCTCGTAAAACTTTGGAGCGAGCCCAATGATTACAACCCCCGTGGTCTCCGCCTGATCGAAGATGCCCTTGCCGGAGTTGATCCTATTCTCATAGCAGCGCCAAAGGGCTATGAAATGATGTCTTGTTACGAAGGTTTGTGCGAGTTATACCGTGTTACCGGAGAAAAGCGGCTTTTACAGGCAGTTGTTAAATTCGGAAAAAGCGTTCTGAAAAAAGAAATTATGATCGTGGGTTCCGGATCGAGCGGAGAGTTGTGGTGCGATGGTGCCAACCGCCAGACCGAAATTCTGGAGCAACCCATGGAGACTTGTGTAACCGTAACCTGGATGAAGTTGTGTTATCAATTATTACAACTGACTGGCGATCCTGTTTGGGCTGATCAGATGGAAATTTCGTTATACAATGCCTTGATGGGTGCGATGGTCGAGGAGGGTAAATGGTGGGCCTATTTCTCCCCGTTAATCGGAGAACGGATGCCCTCACCCATGCAGGTGCCTGTTTGTCAGTCAAGTTGTTGCGTTGCCAACGGTCCTAGAGGAATGTTAATCACACCAGGATGGTCGGTGATGAAAGGGAAAACTGGTCCGGTTATCAATCTTTACAGTCAGGGAAACTGGACACAGAAACTCGAAAATGGCACGGAAGTTAAAATTACCCAGGAAACCGATTACCCTGTAAACAAAGATGTCCAGATTCATATAGGCCTGCCCAAACCGGCAAATTTTACCATCACCCTTCGCATTCCTGCATGGAATAAGAATTCTAAGTTGATGGTAAATGGCGAAGTAATTAGTTGTAAATCTGGTACATATACTCATATTAAGCGGGAATGGAAAAATGGGGATAAAATTCAATTGGAAATGGACCTCCGCGGACGCATTATTCGGGCACCAGGTAGCGTTAACGAACTGGCAGTGATGCGGGGTCCAATCGTGCTTGCACTGGATAGTCGCATGGTTAAAAATGAAAATTACAATCTTTGGCTTCTGCCACAGGGCACCAAATGGCAATCGAAAAGCGAACTGGGCGGTTTGAAATATGTACTGCCAGCACCAAGTCTATCGGCCAACTCTCCGGTTCAGTATATCGAACTAACCCCTTCCCCCTCGAAACCTGCCAACGTTTGGATGGCTTTTGAAGTTCCTTTCCTTTACCGGTATACACACTTCTTTGATCACAAACAGATCAATCTGACCATGTGTGATTATGCCTCAGCCGGAAATCAATACAGCGAGAAGAACCTTTTCCGGGTTTGGCTTCCGCAACCGCTTTATATGAATGACATCTTCCCTGAAAATACGTGGAAGATTCTTTACCGGGAAGGAAATACCAGACCAGAAATACCTATAAAGAAATAAAATGAGAAATTTTATGTAATGATGATTTTCCTTTGTCAAACCAACTAAACCGGATGTGATAAAAGTGACTGCTTTCGCTGAAGGAATTGCAAAGGTAATTATGTTGCTGAATGATTGGTAATTAATATATTGAAACAAATCTAAAAAGATAGCATCCTCCGTTATAGCTGAAAAAACATAAACTTATAATACTAAAAAAAATGGATCATCAAAATCGCCGGTTATTTATTAAAAATGGTACAATTGCATCTGTTGGAGTATTTATTTCCCCAGTAGTAATTAGTTCTTGTACCGGAAAGAAATCACCTTCTGATAAACTGAACATTGCCTTCATCGGGGCAGGAGGGAAGGGGATGCATGCTTTAAATCTGTTGGTTAATCATCCGAAATTAAATGTCGTCGCCTTGGCCGATGTGGATGATAAGAATGCGGAGGGCGCATATAAACTATTACCAACAATCCCGCATTTTCGTGATTTTCGAAAAATGCTGGACGATCTGAACAAAAGAATTGATGCAGTTATAATTTCTACTCCCGATCACACCCATCATTACATTGCCAAATGGTGTATGAAAATGGGAAAACATGTTTACCTCGAAAAGCCACTTGCACACAATATTCGGGAGGTCCGTGACCTCATGAATCTGGAAAAGGAGACGGGACTGGTTTGTCAGATGGGAAATCAAGGGCACTCAGGACCGGGAATAAAGCAATTAAATGAATGGATTCAAAAGGGTTATTTGGGAGAAGTTGCTGAAGTACATGCCTGGACAAATGTCGGATGGAACAATGCCAATGCAACAAGGCCGGAAGCACAGCAAGTTCCTGATTCGCTTGATTGGGACTTATGGTTAAATGCCGCAGCGGAAGTTCCCCATAATAAAGCTTATTATCCTGGTGCATGGAGAGGATGGAACGAATTTGGCTCCGGCGCTTTGGGCGATTGGGCT
>CAIRSO010000582.1 GCA_903881215.1 uncultured Bacteroidia bacterium | reverse complement strand
GTTGATGAGACTTTTCGTCCGGTTATAGAAGCCGAAATTGATCTTTTTCATGGTATCTATGGTTATTCAGAGATCAAATCCAGGTACCTGCCGGAGAATGAAGCCTTCGATCAATTGTTGAAGGACAGTGTGCAAATGATCGTTGCATCCCGGAAGCTCAGAAACGAAGAAATATCCATTCTCAACGAACGTAAACTATTTCCCAAACAGCTTAAAGTTGCCACAGATGCCATTGCACTCATCGTTCATCCTTCCTGCCAGGACTCATTGATTTCGATGAAACAGATCAGGGATTTATTGTCAGGTAATATATCCAACTGGAAACAGCTGGATCCGGCTTGTCCGGATAAACCCATCCGGATTCTCTTTGACAATGAGAAATCAGGAATTGTCAATTTCCTGGTTGATTCCCTTTGTCGTGGAAAATTTTCAAAAACGAGCGTCTCAGCCTTGACATATAATAAGGAAGTTATCGAATATGTTGCCCTCCATCCTGATGTGATAGGCTTTATAGGGACTAGCTGGATCAGTAACAGAAATGATTCACTCCACCTATCTTTTCACAACAAGATCAAAGTTTTGTCTGTAAGTGAACAAGATATAGCGACGCTACAAAATAGCTACAAACCTTATCAGGCATACTTGCTCGACAATATGTACCCACTCTCCAGATCGGTTTATATGATAAATGCTGAACCGGTGAGCGGCCTATCAACCGGATTTGTTTCCTTTGTAGCGAGCGAAAAAGGTCAGCGAATCATTTTGAAATCTGGCATTGTTCCTGCAATGGCTCCCACCAGAGTTGTCAATGTAAGACCAAACCTTTAAAGGCAAAAGGCTCCGAATAAGTATACTATGAAGAACTGGATCTTATCAATTTTTGTTTTAGTAACATCGATTTCAATCAGCAAGGCACAAATAGCAAGTTTGTCAGGGCAACAATACCTTGAAGAACTTCAGCCAACCAAGGCCAAACTCTTTTTTCAGGCACAGGTAAAAAATCATCCCGAAGATATATCTGCATGGCTGGGTCTTGCTAAAACCTATCTGGCCATAGATTCGATCGACCATGCAAAAACATTGTTCCGGAAAGTTCTTGCCATGGATCCGAATCATCCTTATGCCTTGATTGGATTGGGTCAAATAGCCTGGCTTAACAACGATCGTGAAGGAGAATCATCCTATTTTGAGCGGGCAAGAAGAGCAGACAAAACCAATCCTGAAGTCTATCGTGCTATAGCCGAAAGCTGCCTGAATCTTCACAAGAAAGATACGGTAACTGCCTTGATTTATCTGAGTCAAGGACTTGACCTCTTTCAAAAATATGCCGGTCTGCACTTGTCCATGGGTAATCTGGAGACCATCAAGAAAAATTACGGAGCAGCTGCAAATGCCTACGACAGGGCTATTTTTTTCGATCCAAAATCAGCGGTAGCCTACCAAAAAAAGGGATTAATCCTTTTCATGGCGCGCTCTTACCGTCAGGCTCTTGAAGATTACAACAAATCACTGGCCATTGATCCTGGCCAAATCCTGGCCTACAAAAATCTGGGAGATTTGTACTATGCAGTCGCAAAATACGCCGAAGCTGAGCTTGCCTATCAAACCTATTTGGAAAGGGCTGAGGAGAGAGTTGATGACAGGGAACGTTTTGCCATCACGTTGTTTTTTAACAAGAAATACAAGGAAGCGGAAACACAATTGGAGCAGTTATTACAAGTTAATGATACGGAATCAATTTTGCTTCGAATCCGAGGTTACATCGCATTTGAAACCAGCGAATATGCAAAGGGCGTCGACTATATGAACCAATTCTTTAAGCTGCACAATCCCCGGAAGGTGATTGCTTTGGATTACAGCTATTATGCCAGACTTCTGCTAAAAACCGGTCATGAGATGGAGGCAATGAAAAGTTTTAAAAAAGCCGCTGACCTTGAACCGGCGAAAATAGAAAACTATGAAGAGCTGGCTAAACTGGCAACCAGAAATAAAATGCACCTCGAAGCTGTATCCTGCTACAAAAGGATGATTGATTTGGGTGCAGACAAGGTTGTAAACAATTTTCTGATTGGGAAGGAATATTATTTTGAGGGTGAAAAGCTGAGGGTGAAATTTGATTCTCTCATGCAGCTGCAAAAGAAAAGTATGGTACCTTTCCCTGACAGCGCATCCTTAAAAAAGTCGTATATTTCCAATTTCATCCATGCTGACAGTGCGATGACCACGGTTACCAGACTTAATCCGGACTATGCCGGCGGTTTCGTTTGGAGAGGCAGGATTCAATCCATTTTGGATCCGGAAGCTTTGACAACCGGTGCCAAGGAACAATACCAAAAAGCACTTTCTATTTTGGAAAAAGCAGATCCGGCTAAAAATCAAAAATCTATTGTCGAGTGCTATAAGTATTTGGGGTCATACTACTATCTCGCCTATGACAGACTTTACAAATCAGATAAGAAGTTAGCCGGCGAGATGCGGTCGAAAACCATTGAGTGCTTTACCAAAATAAAAGAGCTGGATCCGGCCGATGCACAGGCAAAAGAGGTCTTAAACAAGCTCAAAATTGGGGTTTAAACCCTTTCATAATCTAATTTAATAATTAGCTAGCGGCTAATAGCTAATAGCTTTTAGCCGTTAGCTACTAGCTTAATTTTCCGCCAACAACTGATCTATTAATGCATTAAATTCCACTTTAAACTCGTCATAGAATTTGCCGGTTGCCGGGCCATTAAAGCCTGAATGAACTTTGCGGACATTGCCTTTTTTATCAATAAAAATGGTGGTTGGGAATGAAGCAATGCCATTTAAGGCGGGCAATGCCTTGGAAGCGTTGGCAGTGCCGGATTGTCCTGCAAACAAGATTTCGTACTGAATATCCAGACGCTTTTTCAGGCTGGTCAGTGATTTTTTGGCCGACTCAAAATCATTTTTCCGTTCGAAACCGAGTCCGATTATTTCAATACCGCGGCTTTTATTTTCCTTGTACCAGCCGGCAAGAAACGCATTCTCATCCAGACAGTTCGGACACCAGCTACCCAAAATAGTGACCACAACAACTTTCCCATTGTATTTTGGATCGCTGAGAGCCACTTGCTCACCCTCCAGATTGGGAAAAGTAAAATCGATGGTTGAGTACCCCTCTTTGAGGTAGGTAACCGTATAAGCATCGGGCAAAGCTGCTTTTGAGTTTCGCACTCCACTTATCTCTGTTGCTTTTCTTGGAGTGATAAATTCACCGGTGAATGTACTGTCAGAATTAAATTCACCCATTAACAAATAGGGCGATGAACCACCAAAAGCAGACAGCTGAAACTTCTTGCCTTGAACATCACCTTCCAGAAAGCGGTAATCTCCTGTGGTTGTCAGGATAGAGCCGGTGAGAAAGGACCCTTTCTGGTCAAAATTGCCAACAGTTTTGTCTGCACTTTCTCCGCTACCTAAGTTAATATCCCATGTTCCGTTTAAAAAGGCTTCCGGTTTTTCGGAACTCTCAGCAAACCTCGGAGCCTTGCCGTATTTAGCGGTGAAAGGCACTCCCCCATCCGACTTATCGATGGCAAGCTTTACAAATCTTCCCGACAATTCATCCTCTCCTATCTTCGCCTTTAAAACTGCATCATACAGATCTATCGGAATAAAGACCGAATCATTTCGATAAGAAACGGACGTTAGTGGAAATTTGTCAGTCCCATTTACCAGAAAGACAGTGGTATTTTCCGCTGATTGTCCGGTAACTTCGAAAAGAAAAGGAACTTCATTTTCGGCAAGAATAAAAACTCCTCTCCAGGGGCCTTCCATTAAAAGCTTAGTCGGCTGTTGGCAGGAGCTAATCAATGCTACAATAGCCAGGCTTAAAAAAATCTTTGTCCAACTATATTTATTCATCACAGGATATTTTAATTGCTAAAATTAGCAATAAGATGGATCATCTCATCACGTGATTCCTCACAAAATAGCGGCCTAACTCTATTCATAAAATAAATCATGAATACAATAATTATGAACGTATGTTCACTATATTTGGGGAACGCATATGATTAATAGAAACATTTTTCTTTCATTTTTTCTCCTTATTTCCATTTTAGTTACTTCCAGCCTTGGATATTGCCAGACTCAGCCTGAATTGCAACGATTGTATTTTTTAAGCGATTGCCAGCAGCCATTGAAACTCGAAGAACTGCGTCTTAAGCCATACCGCAATAAGGAAGCCCGGGACAGTCTATTTTCCGATATATTAAAACAAGAGCCCAAAAATCTATTCCTTTTGGGCGATTTGACCGCTGCTGGATCCAGAACAAAGAATTGGAATGCGGTTGATCATCTATTGGATTTATTGAGCGATCGACATACAATTATTCATGCTATTCCCGGAAACCATGAATATATGATGAAAGCCAGGCATGGTATAAGGAATTACCAAACTAGGTTTCCGGCAGATCCTTTGTATGGCTATTGTGTTACGGTTGATTCTATGGCTATACTGATGTTGAATTCTAATTTCAATAAACTCGG
>CAIRSO010000581.1 GCA_903881215.1 uncultured Bacteroidia bacterium | reverse complement strand
TTGTCGTCGGGCTGATGAAAGCCTGCCATTTGCACCTCCATGACTTGTGATGTCCTGAGACTATCACAGCGGTCAGGGAGACACAGTAAGTACGTGCGACAAAACAAAATAATCAAGTTGGTTTTTGAGGCGATATGGTATAATTCCACTCACCATGGAAATCATACCTTTTTATGTTAATAAAATCCAAATAGTTGTCGCTGACTTTTATTTTCTGTGGGTACTTATTTTCATCAATGTCACACATTACTTTCAGCCCTTTTTTTGTGGTTGTCGATGCTATTAAATTGACAATTACCTCATGACTTATTAGCGGTCGTCCTCGCCAATTCATACTAATACACGAAAATAATCTGTGCTCAACTTTATTCCACTTTGACGTTCCTGGTGGGAAATGGTCTAATGTTACAATCAATCCGGTTTCGTTTGCAAATTTCTGCAACTCAACTTTCCACAACCTTACCCTCGAACCATTGCTGCCTCCGCCATCAGCAGTAATTAATAGCTCTTTGCTATCACGATAAATTTCTTTTCCCATGGTGTTCCACCACCGCCTGATGCTTTCTATTGCAAAAGCAGCCGTATCATTATCCGTGCCCACACTTACCCATGCCTGATTTTTCTGAACATCATATACACCGTATGGATTTACTTTCCCTTTTTCTTTATCTATAAAATCATGGTCCTTTACCTTCACATGTGTTCCTTCTTTTGAATATTCTTTGCCATTGTTTTTATATTCACCGACAAGCTCTTTCTTTTTCGTATCTACTGATATCACAGGGTTTCCGTTCATCTGGAATATCTTTGTGTTGAAATTTATATATTCGAATTGTTTGTCTCTGTCTTCACTTGTACTGTTCTCCAGTGACTTTTGATTGGATTTCAGACTATATTTTTGACTTTTCAATATTACACCAACCATACGGCTACTTGTTTTGTGACCCATTTCCTTTAATGCATCAGCAAGCTTGTATGTGCTTTTACTCGTCCATTTCAATGCAAGTTCTGGATTCCCTCGTGTCGCTGGTTCTATAAGCTTCTCAAGATCTTCTACAAGTTTTGGATCTTTATCTATCTCCCGTTTTCGTCCGCCACCTTGTTTTCGCATTTTCCCTGTTTCCAGATTTTGTTGAGGATTGCTTTTTAATTCTTCACATCCTGACATGATTGTATTTCTAGTTAATCCAGTTATTCTGCTTAATAATGACACCCCGCCATATCCAATTATTAGCGATTCATTTGCTACAAAAAGCCGTCTCATTCTTTCATCCAGATAAGGCTCAATCGTATGAAATCTTTTCGCTATTGCTTTTTCATCAATCATTTTTGTTTCACGCACCATATTCAGATTTGATAGTATTGTGCATACCTATCCGAAATATTATACGGCATGGATCTTCCCTTGTCCAGCACCAATTTTAAGCTTGTTTAGTTTGTTTTGTCGTTCGTGCTTACTTTGATGGCCGAAATCTATGTCATTTGCATGACCGCTACCAACATCCAACCTGTTGACCCGAGAACTCGGTGCCATGGAAGAAGCCCACATCATCACACACATGGTCAGTCAAGAGCATTTCACACTCGAAGAGATCGGGAAGTTTTGGGGGCGCAGCAAATCATGGGTCAGCCGACGTATG
>CAIRSO010000580.1 GCA_903881215.1 uncultured Bacteroidia bacterium | reverse complement strand
TGTTGCTCAACTGTCTGCCAGCACATATGTATGTAAAGATTTCAAATGTTTCAACGAACACGCATACCCGCATTTGCTATAGCGTTTGTTGGCGGTAGTTTTTCCTTATAAATGGGTCACTTGATAATTATATTTTGTATTCAATTTGTCTGTCACAACCGACCTATGACAAGCTTCTGGAAATTCTTCAACACAGAAAAATGCTATTCGGTTTGCACCAACTTCCTCAAGACGTTCTATAAAGCTTTCAAAATCAAATTTGTTTACAATTTTATTCTTGTATTCAATAACAAATACTCTACCTAACTCATGACGCTCACTTTTTAATTCCCCTTTTTCGAGGTCAATTTCTTTTTGAAGTCCACGAATTTCAGATGTTGGAGCTAATTCTGGAATGTAACCATATTTAATTTCTAGGTCATTCAATTTTTGTTGAAGTCTGTTACTGTTAACAAAGGAATACTTTGCTCCCCTAACACCTCTTCGTTGTCTTATGTCGCAGAAAGTATCAATATGATTTTTTGTGAGTTTTTCAAAAAACTCTTTTTCTGTGGAGTTATAAACTCCAATTGTGTAAAATTCCATACTATTTGATTTTTCTTTTTGATGTCATATCAATTTCACCCCATAAGTTTATTGGGCTTTTGCCTCCGTTAATTAGGGAATTAACTTCGGTCTGGTCAATTAATTTACCAAATTTATTTATGTGGTGCATAATAATGCCGTCCTTTTGCAAAACCAATCCAATTAATTTGCTGCGATGGCATTCTTCGGGATTTAATTCACTACACATTACAGCAATTTTCAATCCCTTAGTATTCGCCAATTTCAATCTTTCTATTCCATCTTTAAAAAATTCCTTTTTCTCTATTTTGCTGTAATCTATCTTTCTTGAATATTCATTATGTTTATCGACATAATCAATATAACAAGAAGGATCTTTTGGCAACCCGCCTAAAACATCTCCAAGATAGACATAAGTAAATCCCTTTTTCTTGAGTAGAATTGATAACGGTTCTCTATTATATACTGGAAACATTTTCGAATATGGAGAAGATCGAACATCAATAAGATATTCAATTTCATAAATGCTGAGCAGATTAACAAAATCTTCAAAAGCCCTATTCGCATGTCCAATAGAATAAATCATACTTGTCCTCCAATTTGATTTTCATAGAATGAAAATGAACGACCGTTAAAGAGGTCTGGTATTGTGATCAGAGCTGTTACTTGTTTCCAATATTGTCCTTGAAAAATCCGTGTCAGCCCAATTCTGATGTAACGATAAGCATTATTATTGAATGTATTCATGAGCTCTGTTGAATAATTATTATTCCCTTTGCTTTTCTGGTATCTAACAAAAGCCAAAGTTAATAAATCTGTAACAGGTATAGAATTATAATTGTTTCCAGATTGGTCAATAAAATTCATTCTCACCTTGAATTTTCCAAAACTTATTTCATCCCATATACTTGTAATCTTTTGAACTTTGACAATAAATAGTGATTTGTCTTGAGGTAACATTGCTTGGTCTAAATTTACAATTGACATTCTATTTAGAACACCAATAATCTCAGTATCTGTTAAGTGTCGAATAAATTTAGGTGCGAAATTTTCATTAATTATCCAATCTTCTGTATGGTAAATTTGTTCAGGTCTGTATTTTTTGAATTCAATTTCAACTAAATTAAAATGGTTTATTACTTGAGTTGTGCTTTCCATTGTAAAATCTCTGTGCAATCCCGAAGGGAATAGCGGTCTAACAAATCTCCATGTTGCAGGGTCTATTCCGCTAACACAAATATTACCCTGATTCATTCTTGTAATTCCTGTAATAATGATTCTTTTGCGAAATAGCCCCTGTTTTCCACAAGAGCTACACAATTGACCAGCGTTTGAAACTATTGCTGTCATAAGTTGCTGTCCACAAGCTGTACAATGTGTCTGAATTGTTGTCATTTTTTTCTTTTTTTAAAATTACCGCCAACGTGTGGCCGCTAAACGCATACAAAGGTGCCACCTTTGAAAAGCATGGATAACGCTGGTTTTATTGCGATTTAGCGGCATGTTATGGGGGGTTATTTTTTTTGTGGCTGGAATTATTTCATCCTTTTCTCGATATCCAT
>CAIRSO010000579.1 GCA_903881215.1 uncultured Bacteroidia bacterium | reverse complement strand
TGGAATAAACAGGTAAATATGTAATAAATCATATAGCTATAAATCAGAAGGATGGCTATATGAAAAGGCTTTGGATAAAAAAATATGAGGTAAATGACAGAGATCAGCAGCAACATTCCGCTGAAAGGAATATACCGATGAAGCAAGACTTTAGCCAGATATAATAATCCCACCAATATGGCAAAAAGCAGGAAAAAATCTATGGAGGAGAAGGGTAACATTGAGAATAAAATTTTTACTAAAATTGCTGATAGACAAATTTAATTTTGGAGCTGGGTTGATTTTCCGGATTGTTGCTATAGGGAGAATACATAAGCAATGATCCCAGTATGATTGCCAGGTAAACAATGACATTAATCAGCCATTGCTGATGGTTCCGTACCCAATGGATTATTGAATTCATGCTATTTATTAATTTCATAAAGGTTCCTTAGAAACACCGGATAGATAATTGTCGAATACAAATTGATCAACCTTGTACCAGCCCGGATTGCCAAGGTGCATGACGTCTTCCAGGTCGCCACGGGCATATTGCGCAGTATCACTGACAAAAAGATTCAAGCATGGAAAATGATGTTCATCAATTGTATTTGCAACCTTGTCCATCAGGGGTTTAAATTCATCCAGATTTTCATAAACAAAGGGATTCAAAGGCTGGATTATTATCAAAGGTTTACAGTCGGTAGTTGAAAGAAAATCGAGAAGGGTGCAGAAATCACGGTATTCACGATTAAACCGGAAAGGAACCGTAAGCAAAATGTATTGATCATTGCGAACAAACTGGTTGTAGTAGTTGCTATCGATTCCAAAATTGTTATTGGCTGCCCGCATACGACTGATCTTCTGACTATTAAAATAAATACTGTCCCAGGGAATTTCGGTCAATATTGTACGACAATGCCATGTGTGGAGCGTGTCAGCATCAGGGGTTTTCGTGTCAGGTACCTCTTTATTGATAAACATTCTCCGGATTGAGGAATCAATGTTGATCAGAAGATCATAATAAAGTACAAATGGCGCAATGACAATGCCTGAAATCCAGTTCCTTTCAGCTGAATATTTATAGGCAATTGATTTCTGAATTGCAGATGGAGAATTGACATTGTCTATTTCACGGGCAATGTATTGATATATATATTCGCGTGCAGTTACCGGAACCCCGGGGTCCCGGTCCAGGGCAGTTAAAAAACTATCGCTGTTAAATTCAAGAAAAGATTCCAATGATGTTCCGCGTGCAGCTTTTGACACAAACCAACTGGGAGAAACCATTATTACCAGCTTTGTTTTATTGAAATATCCGCGGTTGGAAGCTAAAAAAGAAAGCATGTTCAGCGACTGGTTTCCGGCATGCCCGATACAAAGGACTGGATATTGGCAGTATTGATTGAAAAAATTATAGGGAATTGCATCAAGATGAGTAGAGGTCAACTCCGATGATCCAAGGAAGATTATTGTGGAACTGTCACTTAAAGCCTTCTGAAACTTTTGTTCAGTCATGCCGGC
>CAIRSO010000578.1 GCA_903881215.1 uncultured Bacteroidia bacterium | reverse complement strand
TGTTTGCGCAGAATTATTTGGTCAAATTGCATTCATATCATCAACCTGATGAACTTTAATGGGCGGGTAAATTTTTAAAAAAGTAGTCGGCAAGTAAACAATAAGTCGGAGTTCCCTCGAGACCGGACTTTAATTGAATTTACTCTTTCGTTCAGGGATATCCCAATACTTATACAACCTTAATTCTTCTTCGATCCGGATTAATTAATTTACTTTTTTATTACGCTCTCAAAGTTTACTTTTAGCCAGATAAAAATGGGCCGTTGAGTTATCCGCTAACAAGCTAAAAACATTATACTTTACTCCTGATGGAAGAAAAAACTATTGCTCCGAAGAGAAATATTTTTCGGGTCGGACAAGATTGGGCCACTGTGATCGGTGGTTTTGGACTCATCATTTTTGTGCTTTTTTCAGGGTATAAATAAAAGTTCCTTCGTTCGGAGACAAGGCAGGCTGGCATGATTTCTCCACTTTTTCGGCTGTCCTTTCCAGCGATTCATTGTTCACCTCGATCCTGGGTACATTTTTGCTCTTTCTGTGCATTGCAGTAATCGGACTGTTTTTCACCGGTGATAAGCCCAGAAAATTCCTGGTAGGGTACACCATCATTTTCATCTTTGCTTTGTTGGCGCAACTGTTATCTGCCTTTGTCCCCTTTAAAAATCTCGGACTCGAAACGGTACTGTTTTCGCTGGTTATAGGCCTGCTGATTGGAAATATCGGCAATTTGCGCCAATGGCTGAGCGGAGGTGCGCAGACCGAGTTGTATGTAAAGATCGGCCTCATTTTGCTAGGCGCCACCATCCTGTTTTCCGATCTGCTAACGGCAGGAAGTTTCGGACTTATCCAGTCGATTATCGTGGTTGTTTTTGTGTGGAATTTTGCTTTTTGGGTCTCGCGCAAGTTGAAAGTGGACGACGAATATGCGGCGATGCTTTCGAGTGCGGTATCTATTTGTGGCGTTTCTGCGGCTATTGCCACCTCCGGAGCCATCAATGGGGACAAGAAAAAATTGTCGGTCATCATCTCATTGGTGCTGATTGTTGCCATTCCGATGATGATTTTCATGCCGGTGCTCGCCAGGTGGATGGGGCTGTCGGACGAGGTAACGGGAGCCTGGCTGGGCGGAACGATTGACACCACGGGTGCCGTTGTAGCAGCGGGTACGATAGTTGGCGAAGTCGGTTTAAAGTATGCCACCATCGTTAAATTCTCGCAAAATGTTTTGCTGGGGATTGCTGCTTTTGCCATTTCTGTTTTCTGGGCTTACCGAAATCAGAAGGGGAGTGGGAAACGCGAAAGGGTGCCGTTGATCATGATCTGGGAACGTTTCCCCAAGTTCGTACTGGGATTTATGGCGGCTTCTATCTTGTTTTCATTCTTCATCAATACAGATCTGGCAGTGAGTTCGGGCAAGCTGATCAAGACGTTCAGTGGCTTCTGGTTCAATCTGGCCTTTATCAGCATTGGCATTGAAACCCGTTTCTCAGACCTTAAAAATGCTGAGAACAAGCGACCCATTTACAGTTTCCTGATTGCCCAGGGCTTCAACGTCGTTTTCACGCTGGTGGTCTCTTATTTGTTGTTTAGGGTAATGGCGTAAGGGGGTAAGATGGACCAAGTGTTCAAAATTTAATTTACCTGTTTTGCTATTGCATAGGGGATCTTCCAAATCATAGCGGCATTTTCAAATCCACTTGAAAGGATGACCTGGCCATTCTTTGCCAGCATAAAATATTGATGATGATTGTCAATTTCCTGATGCTTGGCTTGAGATGAAACGAGCTGTTGTTTTTTTGCCGGATGTTGAACTTCTGAAGTCGGTTCTGCTATGTTGAAAAATAGGTTCACCAGGGCGTAGGCGATGGCTGGAATCAGATTAACTTGGAGTCTCATGGCTGTCAATTTTTAAATCTGATCAAAAATATATCCGGTTCATCTATCCTGAAACGACTAATCGGTGAATGGCGATTTTTAGGGGGGTGAAAGGATAAAAATTTGCAGCATTTGCAGTTTGGTGCAGAATTGAGCTATTCTGATTTCACGTCAACGAAGCTCCGAAATCCAGTATGTTGCGTAGTCTACTGATTCCGTCAAGTCTTTATTTCCGTCAGGCAAGTTTAACTGTCTGATTTAGCAACTCAACATTAAAGTTAACCTTTGCATTTAAGGCTTTGAAAACTTTGATTATTGTTTCAAACCTAGCATCTGTTAAGCTGTTCTCTAACTTGGAAATTTGTGCTTTCTTAACGCCAACAAGAAGTCCAAGTTGTTCCTGTGTCAAGTTCCTGTCTTTACGCGCTTGTTTAATTGCTTCTCCGAGTAAATCAAGTCGTAATTCGTTTTCGAAAGTTTCACGTTTGGGTGTTCCAAGTCTTCCGATATGTTTGTCCAACATTTCTTCCAAACTGTATGTTTTCATTTCTTCCTTTTTCATGATTCTTGATTTTTTTGTTCAAAAAATAGCTTTCTCAAATTTCTTCTGAACTCCAGACCATGGTTTATAAATGGCCTCACCTTCTGCTATCTTCTGAATCCTTTCGTCAAGAATTTTTTTATGTGCTTCGGGAAATTCACCTATTAATTGCTCTTTTGCAATATCATCCCATAAAGTTTGTACAACTTGCTGTAATTCAATCATAATGCCAAACGCTTTAATAATTCTTTATCTTCCCGAATTATTAAACCCAGATGACGAGAGAGATCAATCTTTTCTTTTGGTGAAGCTTTGACCTGTTTTAAATAATCTAAAATATCAACCAGGACAGATTCCGGAACCTCATCTATTGCTTTCTTAATTTCAAATTTCAAATCTGCTGTTGTCATAATAAATCTATTTTTTCAAAATTAATCATTTTTAATTTATTACATCCAAAGAGTTGGATTTCGCAAAAGTTCTAACTGGAAATATGGAATTTGTTGCAATTGTCTTTCCGGCACCATTACAAATTACTCCTGGCTGTATTCGTTGTATTTTTTTGAAGATCCTTTGACCTTTTCGGCTGGATATTTTGCTGCATTTTGCATAAGTTTCTGCTCAGCACAGTCGATTAGGTCTAATCCGTACTTTTCTGCCAGGTGGATCAAATAAATATAAATATCACCCAACTCTTCCTTGAAGTTATCCAATTTTGCACCGTTCAAATGATAACTCTCCTCATCAGGCATCCAGAGAAAAATTTCCATTAATTCAGCACTTTCGATATTCAATCCCATGGCAAGATTCTTGGGTGAGTGAAATTGGTCCCAGTCTCTTTCTGCGACAAATTCTTTTAATTTTTCACGCAAGTCATTAATACGGTCTATGGACATATAGTTAAATTATTATTTTTCGAATTCTCAATGATGAATTCATTATTTTAACATTGTGGGGATCAACCTAGAATTATCGCTAATTAGTTTTTGCAAGTTAAAGAAACTATAAAGCCGGATATTCATTCTCAATTTGAAGCCTGCAGAACCTCACAAAGCATGCTACCTCTAAACTCTCTTTCCCAAATTTCTCAAGTCTCGTCCAAAATGAAGTATGCCAACAATTTTAATCTCCCGGATCTCCATAATCACTTTGTAATGCATCACAAATTCTCAAATTTCTTCTGAACTTCAGACCATGGTTTATAAGAGGCCTCACCTTCTGCTATCTTCTGAATCCTTTCGTCAAGAATTTTTTTATGTG
>CAIRSO010000577.1 GCA_903881215.1 uncultured Bacteroidia bacterium | reverse complement strand
TATTTCGTTCCATAATCTCAACTGACACATCAGCCATTTTTGAAACAGCAAATTTAAATACACTCTGCCCTTCCTGGTAAACAAAATGTTCTTTTGCATCAATTGTTTCATGAGATGAAGGTTTTACAGATCCTCCTGCTTTCATGTGAAGATATTTCATTCCAGAACCATCTGTGCGGAAAATATAATCAATAATTCCACTCTCATCCCCTGAAGGTTCGAGAAGTACCGCCCCGGCAGCGTCTCCAAAAAGAGTGCAGGTTGTTCTATCGGTATAGTCGGTTATTGAAGACATTTTTATCAGCCCCGACAACGATTACTTTTTTATATTTTCCGGTTTCAACATAAGCGGCACCGGTTTGTAAGGCAAATAAGAAACCCGAGCAGGCAGCGTTAAGGTCAAAACTGAATGCATTTTTAATTCCGCACTTATCAGAAATGATGTTTGCTGTTGCAGGGAATAACATATCCGGAGTAATTGTAGCACATATGAGAAGATCCACATCATCCGGCGAAGTCCCTGTTTTTAACAATAAGCCCTGAACTGCCTTTTCTCCGAGATCTGAACTTCCAAGACCCTCTCCCTTAAGAATCCTTCTCTCCTTTATCCCGACTCTTTGCATAATCCATTCGTCGGAAGTCTCAACCAATTTTGAAAGTTCCTGATTTGTCAGCCTGTAATCCGGTGCCCATGCATTAATTCCGGTTATAGCTGCACGTATATTTCCCATAACTATATTGCTTCTTTAATCTTTTGTGCCAGGTTCGCCTGTACTACCCCCCTGGTTTGAAGAACCATGTTTTTTATGGCTTTTCGTTTGGCAATTCCATGTCCGATAACAACATTGGCATTAATCCCTATAATTGGCGTTCCTCCAATGTTCTCCCAATCAAGCCTGTCAAAATATGCATCCTTGAGATTTCGTCCCTTGTATATTTCGTAGAAAGCTTCTCCCAGTTTAAGAACAACGTTCCCAACAAATCCATCACAAACAATAACATCCGTCATTGTTTCACGGAAAAGGGCATTTCCCTCAATATTGCCGGCAAAGTTAATCCCAGGATGAGCCTTCATTAAATCATAAGCTGCTTTTACTGCAGGGGTACCTTTTGACTCTTCTTCCCCAATGTTAAGCAAACCAACAGCCGGATTATCTGTTCCAAGTACATATTTGGCATAAATGCTTCCAAGTATACCATATTGCAATAGTACTTCCGGTTTGCAA
Source organism: uncultured Bacteroidia bacterium (assembly GCA_903881215.1). GTDB lineage: Bacteria > Bacteroidota > Bacteroidia > Bacteroidales > Prolixibacteraceae > CAINVV01. The sequence goes on along the minus strand of CAIRSO010000577.1, from coordinate 657 downwards.
TCGGGGTTCAGCCCAATGTCGAGAATAACCGAATCGCGGTTATCAATACACGGCAGTACAGTTGCAAGTGCCGGTCTGAGTACCCCAGGAATAACACTAACAGTATAACTAGCTCCTACCAGCATAGCACCGGTATTTCCGGCACTGCAAAAACCATCAAGCGCACCATTCTTAAGCATTCCGTAACCAGCAGCAATGCTTGAGTTTTTCTTCTGCGAAAAGGCTTTTGCAGGATGATCACCCATCTCAATAACCTGAGTTGTGTGAACTATTTCAAACAGTGACGGTTCAACCTGCATTACACTCAGTTTCCTGAGAATGGAGACTTCATCTCCTATCAGGACAAGTTTCTCATCTGAAGCTAAAAACTGAAGGGAATCAACTGCGCCTTCAATGATCGCATCAGGCGCAAAATCACCACCCATGACATCAAGGCCAATTCTCATATTCTGTTTTTTTTAATTACGCGTATTTTAGACGGTAGCTTTCTTGGCAATCGCCAGCTTTCCTCTGTAAAAACCACATTCAGGACATACCCTGTGATACAAAACTGCAGACCCGCAGTTTGAACAGTTTGCCACGGTAGGCGCAGTTGCCTTATAGTGTGTTCTGCGCTTATCTCTTCTGGTCTTGGAATGTTTGTGTTTTGGATGTGCC
>CAIRSO010000576.1 GCA_903881215.1 uncultured Bacteroidia bacterium | reverse complement strand
GGTTGCGACGGTTACATCACCTGCAATTCCGTGAAATAATTGTCATAATTTTTATTGATATGAAATCGCCATGATTATAAAATCACAAACCGAAATGAATCCGCCAGTTGGCAGATGGTGATTCCATTTGGCCACTAAAAAACAAATTATATACAAATGAAAATAAAAAAAATGGATTTGTTTAGTTTAATAAAAAAAAACCTGCTATTAGCAGTTTTATGTTGTTTGGTTCTGATAAAGGGATTTGCCAACGAACAGATTATTACCAAAACAATTCTTTTGGATTGTCTGGAACTCAATAAAATGGAACAATCAACCGGCAGACCGCATATTGTGAGCGAGCGGGCTAATCTTTCCATTGGCGGTCGCCGGTTTCTGAATGGTGTTCCTACTCGCACCGAGAGCAGTCTGTATCTTGAACTGGATGGAAAAGTCAGCGAATTTTCGGCCGAGGTGGGTGTCGATGACCGCAGTACCCTGTTTCGGAACGATACCGTAAAAAAGGAAAATTCATGGGCCCAATTCTTTGTTATTGGTGACGGAAAAGTGCTTTGGCAAAGCGGGGAAATGAAATACGGAGAATATTCAAAACCAGTGAAAGTGAATCTTTCTGGAGTTAAAAACCTGCTCCTGAAAGTTACCGGAGGTCCTGGCAATACGCATGTTGACTGGGTAGATGCCAAATTTAATTTTTCCGGGGCAATACCTGAAACAGTTTGGTCGCCTGAAGCAAAAGTAAACATAGTGAAAAGCACTGAGTTTGTTCATCAGCAGAATCTGAAATATCCGGTTCCGAGGATAAACGGGGCGATGAAAGTGGGGGTCAGGCCAAATACTGAGTTTTATTACCCAATGGCTGTAACAGGGTTACGTCCCATGAAATATGCTGCGGAAAATATACCTGAAGGTCTTGTTTTAGATGAAAAAACCGGTATTATTTCGGGAACTTCTTTGAAAGCCGGGGAATACAACGTTCGGCTAACTGCTTCAAATACAAAGGGAGAAGCCCAACGGATTTTAAGAATAGTTGTTGGCGATAAACTGGCCCTTACACCTCCAATGGGTTACCTATCGTGGAATGTGGTTGAAGGTTTGATTAATGAAGCATTTCTGAAGGAACTGGCTGATGTTTTTGTTCAGTTTGGACTTCGGGATGTTGGTTACCAGTACATCAATATGGACGGCTGCTGGCAGGGTGGACGCGATGCCGGCGGCCGGGTATATCCCGACCAGTTCAGGTTCCCGAACGGGATGAAGGTGGTTGGTGATTACCTGCATGAAAAAGGATTGAAATTCGGAATTTATTCAACTCCTGGACCCATCGACTGCGCCGGTTATACGGGTACCATGAATTTTGAAGAATCTGATGTGGAGTCGTGGATTTCTTGGGGTGTTGATTACCTCAAATACGATGGTTGTACAACCCCACCGGAGCGGTCTGCAGAGTTATACCGGAAAATGGGCGATTTGTTGAGACAGTCTGGCCGTTCAGTAGTTTATTGCGGCAAAAAGGATGCCGGTTCCCAGTTATGGCGCGTAGGTGGCGATCTCAGGGATCAATGGTCATTGGGTGGCAGGGATGTGGGGATAGTGCAAAGTTTTAAAAATGCACAGAACCGCGCCGGTATGCAGGAGCCCGGCCGCTGGAACGATCCGGATATGTTGGTTGTCGGAATCCGGGGAAAAGGTTCCTCGGGAAATGATAAAACAGATGAAAAGGGATGTACCGACGAAGAGTACCGGAGTCACATGAGCCTGTGGGCATTGATGAGTGCGCCGTTGTTCATTACAGCAGATGTCCGGCAAATAGACCCGGTGTCGTTGGAGATTCTGACGAATCCGGAAGTAATTGAAGTAAACCAGGATCCATTGGGTAAATTTCCTGTTAGGCTGGGAGAAGAGGCTGAACAGGAAATCTGGGTTAAAGAAATGGAAGATGGGTCTAAAACAGTCGCATTACTCAATAAGGCTTCAGTAGAGAAGGAGATGAAAGTAAAATGGGAAGAAATTGGTTTGAAAGGTAGTCATCTTGTCCGCGATTTGTGGCATCGAAAGGATATGGGGAAATTCAAAAGTTTATTTTCGTCGGTTGTGCCTTCGCATGGGGTAGTACTTGTTCGTATTTATTAAAATTGGTATAGGCGCATAAGCCGCCAATAAAAACAAACAATTTAGTGAGCAATTGAGAGTGGGACATCATATTCGATTGAAGTTCCGCTTGAACGAATTCCATATTTTAATCTGATTGAGAAGAAGCAAATTAATTAAGCTAAAATGTTATGCCAATGAACCCAAATTCATTAAAATTGGAGGAACTCGCCTGGCCTGAGATAGGTGCTTTGGTTAAGGAAGGATGGACAAAAATAATCGTTCCGCTTGGTTCCACAGAGCAACATGGCCCCGGATTACCGCAAGGAGTTGATACCTGGCATGGAGAGGAAACTTCATTGAGGGCTGCTGCTCAGTTGTACAGGACTCTGGTTTCACCAGTTGTTCCTTTTGGCTATTCACCCGAACATCAATCCTTCCCTGGAACAATTTCACTTCGAAGAGATACATTGACCATGCTTTTGGAAGACATATCAGAAAGCCTTGTCCGCAGTGGGTTCACCTTCATTTATTTTTGGTTTGGTCACGGTGGCAACTGGGCCGTGGCAAGGGACTGTTTGCATGCAATAAGGAATCGCTGGCCAGGATGCGTCATCACATTTACCGAAGATATTGATCGCTATATTGCTGAAACCTGGGATTCATATCCATTGAAAGAAGGTATTGCACTTGAAATTTCAGGATCACATGCCGGGGAGTTTGAAGCTTCGGTTACAGCGGCACTTCGCCCTGACCTGATCCGGCTTGATGAGTTAGCAGCAGGAGACCCGCGTCCATTGAATGAAATCATAGAATCTATGATGAAATATGGAATTGAATCAGTTTCAAAGAACGGAGTGCTGGGAGATCAGCGACATCCGGATTCAGACAGAGGAAACAGATATCTGGATTGTATGGCAAATTGGTTAATTCAGGATTTTAATCAACAATATAAGAAAAATGAAAAATAACAAATTAAAAATAGGGTTTATAGGAGCCGGACGTGTTGCCGATGTCCATTACAATGCACTGATGCGTTGTAGTGATTTGGCCGGTTTGGTAGCATTTTGCGATGTCAGAGATGAAGCAATTTCTTTAAGAGAGAAGGAATGGGGTGTCCCGGGTTTTAATTCTGTTGAAAGAATGCTTGACGAAGAAGAATTGGATGCAGTAGTTGTAATGCTTCCACACGATATTCATCTTGAAGTGATAAAAAAATGTCTGGCAAAAAAAATGCCCGTTTTACTCGAAAAACCAATTGCTG
>CAIRSO010000575.1 GCA_903881215.1 uncultured Bacteroidia bacterium | reverse complement strand
CCAACCATCCTGGTTTCATGCAAAGATACAACCCATGCCAAACAAATTTTTGAGTATGTGACTTCGGACGAATTTTATGAGGGGGATTTTAAAAATAAATCGATCCAAATTGACTCTACAAGCAAATCGGAGGAGCAGGTAAATCAATTGCTGACTCTTGAGAAATCTGATAATCTAATAGAGATTGTCATCCATGTGGATATGCTCAAAGAGGGTTGGGACGTATCAAATTTGTACACTATAGTCCCATTGCGTGCCTCCAATGCCTTGACTTTGATTGAGCAAACCATTGGACGGGGATTGCGTTTGCCTTTTGGTGGTGTTCGCACCGGTGTCGGGAAAGTGGATATGCTCTCCATCATGATGCACGACAAATTTCAGGAAGTGGTTGATGCTGCAAACGACAAAAATTCGCTACTTTATTCAATTGGCAAGATTCAATTGACTCGGTCCGATTTGAATTCTTCCAAAGAAATTATTGAATCAAAAACGCGGGATGTATTTGAACTGGAATCCGAACAGAAAAGTATCTCCTTGATAAAAGACAACAAAATTCGCGAAAAAGCAGAATATCTGCATATGGTCAAGGTCGCTATTCATGCAGTAGTGAAAAATGTCATTGCTAAAAAGGAAGTTCAAACCCCAGATGAGCTTAACAATGTGCACATCAAGGAAAAAGTATTTTCAGAAATTATTGAAAATTTCAAAATTAAAAATCCCGAATTACCTGAGAATGAACAAAAGAGGATGGTAAGTGAGGCAGAAAAAAACTACCGCAGTGTGATTGAAAGTATTGTTAAAAACAACTTACTGATCCCCAATATAAAAATTACACTTTCTGACAACATATTGTTAATCAGTGATTTTAATTTAGACACGACTGCTTTTAATGAACATATCCTGCAGCAGGAATTTGAATTGATACGTGAAACCATTTACGATCACAAACGGGATAAAATTAAAATCCGCTCTCAGTTACTGGAAATGCCTGAGTTCGTCCTGTTGGAATTACTCAAGAAGAAACCTGAAATAGACTACGATAGTAATTCTGATATCCTGTACAAACTTTGCGGACAAGCTGTATCTGCTGTTCTTGGTTCCTTAAAACAGTCAGAAGCACTTGGAGATACAATCATCATGTACCGTGAATTGCTTGTCAATAAAATATTTGCTCAGGTAAAAAATCATCTTGCCATTGAAACCAAAACAGAGTCAAAACCAGAATCAGAGCCTTATTCGACTTTGTTGCGTCCGTGTTTTCCGAAAGAGAAACAAGATGAAATTCTCAATTTCAGAGAAACCGTGAGTCCCAAATTGTTGTCATCTAAAATATTCAACGGTTTTTCCAAGTCTTGCCATGACACTTACAAATTCGACTCCATACCTGAAAAGCGATTCGCTGAAATTCTGGAAAAATCAGATGATGTGATCAAATGGCTCCGCCCTGCTTTCAGACAATTCAACATTTGGTACAACAATAATTCTACAAGATATGTGCCGGATTTTGTAGCAGAAACACTGGATGTTATTTATCTGATTGAGGTTAAAGCAGAAAACGCCCTGGAAGACAAGGATGTTGAAATGAAAACTCTTGCGGCAATAAATTATTGCAAAACAGCAAGCGAAATAAACATGTTGCGCAATGAAAAATCGTGGACATATGTATTGATTCCGCACGATCAAACTGGAGCAAATATGAGCTTTATTAGGTTAGTTAAAGAATATCATAAATAAGCTTATAATCATTTAAACCTTGCTTGTGTATATAATAATATGAGCAGATCACGCATGAAGGACAACATGCAATCTTTAATTGAGATCAGCGAATCGATCTACCGCCCCTCTCTTCCTCCAATTCTCAAAAAAATTGTAAGCTCCTGTGATATTTCTTAATTTCTACGAATAATTAGTAAAGCAGCGGCGATTAGTGACATCAACCATGGTAGAAAAAATTCTTGCCGGTTTTTGAAGCTTATCTGCTGCGAAACAACATTCATGTTCGGCTTGCTGATTTACTGAAAAATATTGGAAAATGGTTTCAACTGATGCATCCAACCGTTTTGTCTCTGTCATCGAATCCCACAAAGGAATTCTGTTTAAGATTGCCAACGCCTATTGCCGGGATCCGGAAAACAGAAACGACCTGATACAGGAAATAATCCTTCAATTGTGGAAATCTTTTGAGAATTACAGCCATCAATACAAGTATTCTACCTGGATTTATCGGATT
>CAIRSO010000574.1 GCA_903881215.1 uncultured Bacteroidia bacterium | reverse complement strand
CGAAATAGATATGGAAGAAATATTAAATAAAATAGCTGATGGTAATCAGTCAATTACAAAAATCATCAAAATGAAGGCCGCGCTAAATGCGGCTTGAAGTTGATGCGAAACTTAAATAATAACGATTAAACCTCCCGAAAATTGCTGAAGGTAAATTGCAAAAACCTCTACAGAAAAAATGTTCTTCCCGATACTTTAGTCTTTTTAGTTCACTCTAGTCACTTTAGTCACTTCTTAAATAACAAATAATTCACATTTGCACTTCGCACCTATCATTTTTTTACCTAATATTGCAAAAAGATTATAAAATGACAAAGATCAACTTTCATTTGGGACACCACCATTTCTTGCCATAAGGTAAGCTGGAGTTGATCATTCAAAAAATATTGAATAATTCATTGGCAGGCTTACCACGAAAAGGTAAGCCTGCTCTCATTTTAAAAATATGGAAACAACTTTGCGTATTGCGATCCAAACCAAGGGAAGATTGAACGAAGACTCGATACTCCTGCTTGAAGAGACAGGAATCAAGCTGATAGAAGGGAAGAGAAGACTTATCTCATCAGCCAAAAATTTTCCACTTGAGGTTCTTTATCTCCGTGATGATGATATTCCACAGTGCGTGGCAGATGGCGTTGCCGATGTAGGTATTGTCGGAAAAAATGAGATGGAAGAACAAAAGAAGGTGGTCGAGGTGGTGAAAAGCCTCGGATTCAGTAAATGCCGCCTCTCATTGGCTATCCCCAAAGACATTGAATACAATGGGTTGAATTGGTTTGACGGGAAAAAAATAGCTACTTCCTACCCAACAATATTGAAAGATTTCCTTGAAAAGAAGGGCATCCATGCCGCCATTCACTTTATTGCCGGATCAGTGGAAATCGCACCGGGGATCGGACTTGCAGATGCCATCTTTGACATTGTCAGCTCTGGAAGCACCTTGGTAGGCAATCGATTGAAGGAGGTCGAGGTTGTGATGAAGTCTGAAGCCATTATGATTGCCAATCCAACCCTCACCAAGGAGAAACAGGCCATTCTGGATGAATTGATATTCCGGATTGAATCGGTTGAAAATGGCAAAGGCAAAAAGTATATCCTCCTAAATGCCCCTAATGATAAGATGGAGCAAATCATCAAAGTACTTCCCGGTATGACCTCTCCTACCCTGATGCCACTGGCCAAACCCGGATGGAGTTCTTTGCACTCTGTCATTGCAGAATCCGAATTCTGGGAGGTAATAGGTAACCTGAAAAGAAACGGTGCAGAGGGAATTCTCGTATTACCTATTGAGAAGATCATCTTTTAAACATTGTCATGCAAATCTATCGCTACCCGCAAAAAGAGAGCTGGAATCAGCTGACTGCCCGTGCAGTTGCTGACTATTCCGACAAATTTCCAGTTGTCGAAGAGGTCATGCAAAATGTTCGGTTGCGGGGAGATACTGCTGTCGAGGAATACACTTCCAAATTCGATCATGTCCTATTGGACAAACTTCAGGTCACTCAGGAAGAATTGACACGGGCGGAATCACAAATCTCCCCACCTTTGGCACTAGCCATCCAAACTGCTGCTAAAAACATCGATACTTTTCACACATCTCAAAAACTTGATGTTCCTGTTGTGGAGACTTATCCCGGCGTAAAATGCTGGCAGAGAAGTGTTCCGATTGACAAGGTAGGATTGTACATTCCGGCAGGTTCGGCACCTCTCTTTTCTACTGTGCTAATGCTGGCCATACCAGCTTTGATTGCGGGTTGCCAGGAGGTGATATTGTGCACGCCACCAAACTCTTCAGGAAATGTAAACCCTGCTATTCTATATGCAGCTCAACTCTGCAATGTTTCCAAAGTCTTTAAAATTGGTGGTATACAGGCCATTGCGGCGATGGCTTTTGGCACAGCTTCTGTTCCCAAAGTGTATAAAATTTTCGGTCCGGGAAACTCCTGGGTTACCGCTGCCAAGCAATACGTTTCACTCAATACCTGCTCAATCGATATGCCCGCAGGTCCATCAGAACTAGCTGTGGTAGCAGATTCTACTGCGAATCCTGCATTCGTGGCATCCGATTTGCTTTCTCAGGCAGAACATGGAGCCGACAGTCAGGTAGTACTCGTGACCACTTCTGAAACAATACTCGAAAAAGTATCCGCTGAGCTAGCCGTTCAGCTGGAACAACTTCCCCGGAAGGAGATAGCCCTGGCTGCTTTGAACCACAGCAGAATGATATTGCTCTCTTCAATGAATGAGGTTTTGGAGTTCATAAACATCTATGCCCCTGAACATCTGATACTTCAAATTGATAATGCAAGGGAAATAGCTGAAAAAATAACCAATGCCGGATCTGTATTTATCGGCCATTATACACCTGAAAGCGCTGGTGACTATGCATCGGGCACAAACCATACTCTGCCAATGAATGGCTGGGCCAGATCGGTTAGCGGACTAAACCTGGAAAGCTTTTGCAAGAAAATTTCTTACCAGGAAATTTCCAAAGAGGGATTGCAGCAATTGGGCCCGGTTATTGAAACAATGGCTGAAGCGGAATTGCTGCAAGCACACAAAAATGCTGTAACAATCAGGATAAAGAAATAATGTGGAAATTGGAAAATTGGAAAATGTGAAAATTGAGAGAAAATGAGACATGAGACATAAGATATGAGACATGAGATATGAGACATGAGATATTAGATTGTGTGGATTAAAAACATGATTGAAGCGTTCCACATTTTCAAATTTTCAAATTTCCAAATTAAAATAATGATACTGCATGAATTTTAGTTTACAATATATCACCAGAAAAAACATCCGCTCCCTGCAGCCGTACTCCAGTGCCAGGGATGAGTTTACCGGGGAGGCCTCTGTTTTTCTGGATGCCAATGAAAATCCATTCAATGCGCCATTCAACAGATATCCTGATCCGCGTCAGCTTGAGTTGAAAAACCAACTTTGTAAGCTGAAGAAAATTTCTACAGAATCAATTTTCCTGGGAAATGGCAGCGATGAACCAATTGACCTGCTTTTTCGCGCATTTTGCGAACCCGCTTGTGACAACGTGGTCGCCATCTCACCTACTTACGGCATGTATCGGGTGGCAGCTGATATCAACAACATTTCTTATCATGAAGTTTTGCTGGAAGAAGACTTTAGCCTGAATGCCAGAAAAATTCTTGCTGCAACTGACGTCTCAACCAAAATGATTTTTCTTTGTTCCCCTAATAACCCTACCGGGAATGCGCTTGAGCAGACGGAGATAGTCACTATCCTTCAAAACTTTAATGGGCTGGTAGTTCTGGACGAGGCATATATTGATTTTTGTCCGGAGAAATCACTTCTGAACAATTTGGACTTATATCCTAATCTGGTCATTTTACAGACCCTCTCAAAGGCATGGGGACTTGCCGGAATCAGGCTGGGTATGGCTTTTGCATCCTCCGAAATAATTTCTATTCTCAATAAAATAAAATATCCCTACAACATCAATTTGCTCACACAACATAAGGCATTGGAGATGTTGCAGACGGAAACCACGAAAAACGATTGGGTAGAAACGATCTTAGAACAAAGGGAAATCCTTGCCACTGAATTGGCGAAATTATCGATGACGATCCAACTCTATCCCAGTGACGCCAACTTTATTCTTGTAAAAACTACTGCAGCTAAAGCAATCTATAACGCATTGGTCGACAGGCAAATCATAGTTCGGGATCGTTCCAAAGTCTCACTTTGCGGGGAATGTCTGCGCATCACGGTTGGAAAAGCTGAAGAAAATAGCCTGTTGATTATAGCTTTAGAAGAAATAGGAAGATTTGAAAATTTGAAAATTTGAAAATTTGAAAATGAAGAACGCCTCCATCATATTTTTCATTAAACCAATCTCATGTCTTATGTCTCATCTCTTATGTCTTATGCCTTATGTCTCATAACTCATCACTTATAACTCATAACTGAATGAAAAAGGTACTCTTTATAGATCGTGATGGCACTTTAATCGTCGAACCTTCGAATGATTTTCAGGTCGATAGTCTTGAAAAACTGGAATTCTTACCAGGTGTTTTTCGTCATCTTTATGCCATTGTCAAGCATTTCGATTACGAACTTGTGATGGTCTCTAATCAGGATGGGATGGGAAGTGAAGACTATCCGGAAGAAAATTTCCACTTGGTTCAAGGAAAAGTACTGAAGGCTTTTGAGAACGAAGGGATCACCTTCAAACGCATTTTTATTGATTGTTCTTTCCCCGAAGATCAGGCGCCTACAAGAAAACCAGAAATTGGAATGTTAACAGAATACCTGGAAGACGATTACGATCTTGCCAACTCATTCGTCATAGGAGATCGACTCACTGATGTTCAAATGGCCAAAAATCTGGGTTCCAAGGCCATTTACTTCGCTCCGGAATCACGGGCTGGTGACCTGATCGAAAGCAATCTTTCTTCATCCTGCGCCATTGTGACTGATAATTGGGAGGAGATCTTTCTTTTCTTGTCTGATCTCGAACGAAAAGCGTCTGTCAATCGTGAGACGAAAGAAACCAATATCTTCGTTGAAATCAACCTGGCGGGCAAAGGAACAGGAAGAATTTCGACCGGATTGCACTTCTTTGACCATATGTTGCAACAAATATCTACCCATTCAGGCTGCGATCTGACAGTTCAGGTTATTGGAGATCTTGAGGTTGACGAACACCATACGGTGGAAGATACCGCCATTGCTTTGGGTGAAGTAGTACTAAAAGCCCTTGGGAGCAAGCGCGGCATCGAACGATATGGATATTGTCTTCCAATGGACGATTGTCTGGCTCAGGTTGCCATCGATTTCGGTGGAAGACCATGGCTTGTATGGGAAGCAGAGTTTCAGCGCGAATATGTCGGCGATGTACCAACCGAGCTATTTCACCATTTTTTTAAATCCTTCTCTGATGCTGCCCGCTGCAACCTTAATATTTGGGCGGAAGGCACCAACGAACATCACAAAATTGAAGGAATATTTAAGGCTTTTGCCCGATCCATAAAGATGGCAATCAGAAAGGACCCTTACCAGGATACGCTTCCCAGCTCGAAAGGGACGCTTTAGGAAGAAAGACTATGGGACTAGGAGACTTGGGGACGGGGAGATCTCGAATCCCGACATTCCAAAATCGAAAAATAAAAATTTTAGTACAATGATAAAAACTACAATGAAAGATACTGCGATTCTGCTGATTCACTGCCCTGACCAGCAGGGAATTCTGGCATCAGTGACACAGTTTCTGAACAAAAACAACGGAAACATCATCTATCTCGATCAAAACGTTGATCGGGCGGAATCAATCTTTTTCATGCGGGTCGAATGGGAACTTGACCAGTTCGCCATTCCCAGAGAAAAAATTTCCGACTATTTTGAAACACTTATCGCAAAAAAATTCAACATCCGGTTTACCCTTCATTTTTCAGACGAGCGGCCAAGAATGGCAATTTTTGTTTCGAAGATGTCCCACTGCCTTTTTGACATTCTCTCACGACATCTATCCGGCGAATGGATTGTCGATATACCTTTGATAATCAGCAATCACAGTGACTTAGAACCAGTTGCCAAACGCTTTGGAATTGAGTTTTTCTGTTTCGCCAAAGACAGCAAAACCAAAGAGGAACAAGAAGTCAAAGAAATCGCGTTGCTAAAAGACAAAAAGATCGACCTGATTGTATTGGGACGGTACATGCAGGTTTTGAGCGACAATTTTGTATCCAATTTTCCGAACGAAATTATCAACATCCATCACTCCTTTTTGCCTGCGTTTGCCGGTGCTAAACCCTATCATGCCGCTCATGAAAGAGGAGTAAAAATTATCGGTGCCACCAGCCATTATGTGACAGCAGACCTTGATGCCGGACCGATCATTGCCCAGGATGTGGTGCGCATCTCACATGTCGACAGCATTGAAAGTCTGGTGCGCAAAGGTCGGGATCTTGAAAAAATCGTCCTGAGCGAGGCTGTCTATAAACACCTTCAGCGCAAAATTCTCGTCTTCAACAACCGAACCATAATTTTCAATTAAAATCACATGAAAAAATTAACTATTCTTTTTTTCATCTCCGTTTCCCTGTTTCTCGTTTCTTTTTCTTCTTTCGCCCAAATCCCTGTCAAAGTGGTTCCGGCAGATTATGGCTACATCGTAAAAATAGGTGATGAGGTACCAGTATTTTCCGCGACTCTTACCAATGGGAAAGCAATCTCGACTGCCGATTTCAAAGGTAAAGTGGTCATGCTTCAATTTACTGCAAGCTGGTGCAGTGTCTGTCGGAAAGAAATGCCCTTCATCGAAAAGGATATTTGGAAGAAGAACATGAACAACAAAAATTTCGTACTCATAGGTGTTGATCTTGATGAGCCCATTGAAAAAGTAAAGAAATTTCAAGAGGAAATCAAAGTCACTTACCCATTGGCCCTCGATCCCGGAGGAAGTATTTTCCAACTCTTTGCAGAAAAGAAAGCCGGCGTAACTCGTAATGTCATTATAGATAAATCAGGTAAAATTGTCTATTTAACTCGTTTATACAAGGAAGAGGAATTTGCCGAAATGGTAAAGGTCATCGAAACATTGCTAAAACAATAAAATGACACAGAGTTACACAGAGAATCAAAGAGTTACACTGAGAAATAACAATATGTTTTTTAATAGTATTCTCCGTGTTACTCTGTGAAACCTCCTGGTGTTCCTCTGTGTCATTTTTTTATCTACCAACTCCAAATGAAAGTCGTCATCATTAAATACAACGCCGGGAACATTCAATCTGTCGATTATGCCCTCAAAAGGCTTGGCGTTGAAGGGAGCATCACAGACAATCATGAAGAGATCCGGTCGGCCGACAGGGTTATCTTTCCAGGTGTCGGAGAAGCCTCGACCACTATGGCGTATCTTAGGTCGAATGGTTTAGATACCTTGATCCCCACCCTGAAACAACCTGTCCTGGGCATATGCCTTGGCTTGCAATTGATGTGCAGGCATTCAGAAGAGGGCGATACAGAATGCCTTGGGATCTTTGATGAAACAGTCAGAAAGTTCGTCCTTCAACCTGATTTGCTTCCTTCTATGAAAATACCGCACATGGGATGGAATACCATTACGGACTTAAAGAGTGACCTTTTTGACCAATCTCTGGATGGCCAGCACTGTTACTTTGTTCACTCTTTTTATGCCTCATGCGGAGCAGATACAGCAGCAATTTGCAATTACCCTACCCCATTCAGTGCTGCTCTTCAAAAGAATAATTTTTATGCCGTGCAGTTTCATCCGGAGAAAAGTGGTACGGTTGGAGCAAAAATCCTGGAAAACTTTCTTCAACTTAAAATCAACCTATGAGTATCGAGATAATACCGGCAATTGATATCATCGACGGGAAATGTGTCAGACTAAGTCAGGGCGACTATGAACGAAAGACCATTTACAACGAGGATCCGCTGGAAGTAGCTAAAATGTTCGAAGCTTATGGTCTGCAGCGTTTGCATCTGGTCGATCTGGATGGTGCCAAAGCTCACCACATCGTTAACCACAAAGTACTGGAGCGTATTGCACTTCATACAACGCTAACGATAGATTTTGGCGGCGGACTCAAAAGTGACAGGGATGTTGAAACCGCTTTTGAAGCAGGTGCAGACATGGTCACGGGAGGAAGTATTGCTGTCAAATCTCCGGCGGTGATGCACAAATGGATCGAAACCTACGGGTCAGAAAGGATTATCCTGGGAGCTGATGCCTCAGACGGAAAGATTGCTGTTAGCGGTTGGACTGAAGATAGCGGCCTTGATCTTTTTGCTTTCATTCAACGTTGGAAGGGTAAAGGAATTGATAAAGTTATCAGCACGGATATCAGCCGTGATGGCATGCTTACCGGTCCGGCTATTGAGATGTACAAAGAGATACTTCGTCAGATTCCTGGCATATATCTTATTGCCAGCGGCGGAGTTGGAACAATTCAGGATATTCTAAATCTGGAAAAAATTGGCATCCCCGCTGTTATCGTGGGGAAAGCAATCTATGAAGGAAAGATTTCTCTTGAAGAAGTTGGAAAAATAAACACAGTCAATTTATTGTAAATGTGCCAATCATGCTGAGCAAACGCATCATTCCCTGCCTCGATATCCGCAACGGACAGACTGTAAAAGGAGTTAATTTTATCAACATACGCGAAGTAGGCGATCCGGTCGAACTGGGCAAACGCTATTCGGAGCAGGGCGCAGATGAACTTGTATTTCTCGACATCACTGCGACCCACGAAGGCCGAAAAACATTCGTTGAACTGGTGAAACGTATTGCATTTAATCTTAATATCCCTTTTACTGTCGGAGGCGGTATCAGCGAACTCAGCGATGCTGATGCACTACTTGCAGCCGGAGCTGACAAAATTTCCATCAACTCCTCAGCGATCAAAAATCCAAAGCTTATCGACGATTTGGCCCATCATTTTGGCAGTCAGTTTGTCGTTGTAGCCATCGATGCGCGCGAAGAGAATAACCATTGGGAAGCGACCATGCATGGCGGACGAATTCCTACCGGGAAAGAACTCTTTTCCTGGGCCAAAGAGGCAGAGAGCCGTGGCGCCGGAGAAATATTATTCACATCAATGAATCATGATGGTACAAAAAATGGTTTCGCCAACGAGGCTCTGGCTAAAATGTCAGAACTGCTCACCATTCCATTGATTGCTTCCGGCGGAGCCGGATCTATGGAACATTTTGCTGACCTATTTAAATATGGGAAAGCAGATGCTGGCCTTGCAGCAAGCATTTTCCACTTTGGAGAAATCGCAATACCGGATTTAAAGCACTACCTTCGCAATCAAGGGATAAGTATTAGATGATGCTTGATGTAATCTCACAATCTGAAACATGCGAAAAAATTTTGGCGTTCTTATCATTTTCACATCTCCACATTTCCACATTTTCCAATTTCTAAATTAATGGATATCAATTTTAACAAAGAAACATCCGGTTTAATTCCAGCAATTATACAGGATGAGCATTCAGACAAAGTTTTGATGCTGGGATTCATGAACAAGGAGTCCTATGAAAAAACGCTTCAAACTGGACGGGTGACCTTCTTCAGCCGTACCCGGAAATGTCTGTGGACAAAAGGAGAAGAATCAGGAAATTTCCTGGATGTTGTTTCCATTTCAACTGATTGCGATCAGGATACATTGCTGATCAAGGCGATCCCGGCCGGTCCGGTTTGTCATACAGGTGCAGATACTTGTTGGGAGGAGACCAATCCGACTGACGATTTCTATTTTCTGAAAACGCTGCAGAAATACATTGCCAGACGGAAAATTGAGTTGCCCGAAGGCTCCTACACCACTTCGCTTTTTAAATCCGGCACCGCCAAAATAGCACAAAAAGTGGGTGAAGAAGCAGTTGAGACTGTCATTGAAGCTATGGCCGATAATGACGAAAGGCTACTTTACGAAGCTTCTGATTTGCTGTACCATCTGATGGTGCTTCTTTCACACAAAGGCTACTCCATTTCAGACCTTGCTACGGAATTGAAAAAACGGCATAAGTGAGAATAAGGGAAAGACTAGGAGACTTGGCGAGGGGGAGACTTGGCGAGTGGTTTAACAGGAAGAGGGAGGAGTGAAACGGAGAAACTGGAAAATATGAAAAGTGAACAACGAACTGTGAAAAGTGAACAGTCTGGGCTGTCCTTCAAGCAAACAAGTAAAAAAATGAATTGAAACTGAGAAATAAGGAAACAGTAAGCTATTCTTTTTTTAATCTGTGAAAATTTGTGTAATTTGTGGTAGGGACTGGGGTTATAATTTCTTCTTTAATCGGTGTAATTTGTGAAATCCGTGGTAAGGAAGGGGTTCCTAATTTCTTCTTAATTTCGTGTAATTTGTGTAATCCTTGGTAAGCAAGGGGGTCATCAGTGTAATTTATGGTTTAGCGGTGTCAATCCAAAATCTAAAATTGAAATTTATGAAATCAAAGATGCTCTTGGCGTTTATTATATTAATTGTTTTCAGTGGTTCTGTTCTTGCAGCTGATCCGGAAATTTCCAGCATGGACAAATCCATCATCAAAAATAAACTGGAGAAATTCGCCAAAGATCGTTCGCTTCCAATGGGTGATTTAGTCCTGAAAATTGGTCTCGACTTTTTGAATATGCCTTATGTGGGCAAAACACTGGATAAAACTAAGGACGAGCAGTTGGTTATCAATCTTCACCAACTTGACTGTACTACTTTTGCAGAGAACTGTCTTGCCCTGGCCCGAACGATTAAGAGCGACAATCCAGGTATTCCTGCATTCTGTTCTGAATTGGAAAGCATTCGGTATCGCAGTGGCAAAATGAATGGGTACGCCAGTCGATTGCACTATTTCAGCGAATGGATCCAGGACAATGAAACCAGGAAACATATTCAGTCAATGGCCGCTTCAATGGGTGGAAGTATTCTTCCCCTTTCACTTAACATTATGAGTACACATCCGGATGAGTACAAACAGTTGATTAATGAACCGGCCATCACTGCTCAGATTAAGGCAATTGAAGAAAAAATCTCAGCCCAAAAATTCTATTACATTCCAACCAGTCAGTTTGAAAGCATTGAAGGATTGGTTAAGGACGGAGATATTGTCACACTTACTACTACCATTCCGGGAATTGATGTATCGCACGTAGGCATTTTACTCAAAAAAGAGGGTCGGATTTACCTTCTGCATGCCTCTTCTACCGCTCAGAAAGTGGTAATCAGTGCTGAACCTTTCGCACAATACCTTACAAAAAGCAAGAAAACGACAGGGGCGATGATTGCGAGGCCAATCGAATAATGTGGAAATGTGAAAATGTGGAAATGAAGAACGCTTCAATCGTTATTTCTATTCATTCAATCACATGCTAATATCTCTTTTTCTTGCAATTTTCACATTTCCCTATTTTCACATTTCCACATTATTCTTCAGTCTTATCTAATTGTTAAATCCTTCCTCTTCCTGAAACATTGGGACGTAACTTCAGTATTATTTGTATTACCATTTAAATACGTAAATAAAATATGGCACTTCTTGAAAAATTGAACAAACGTTATGCAACAAAGAAATTTGATGCAACCAAAAAATTATCATCCGAAGAACTTTCAACCTTACTGGAAGCAATCCGATTGTCAGCTTCTTCTTATGGATTACAGGCATACAAAATTCTGGTAGTTGAAAATGAGGCAATACGCAAGCAACTGCGTGCTGCAGCATGGG
>CAIRSO010000573.1 GCA_903881215.1 uncultured Bacteroidia bacterium | reverse complement strand
GTAATGTCAACGTTTACACCGATATACCCTACTACATTGCCGTTATCATCTTTTTGTGCTGTGGCTAAACCAAAAACGGTTGTGGTTTTCCCTTTACGGTCAAGAAAACGATACTCGCAGCTCCATTCACCTGACGATTCCACCATTTTTTGCCAATTCTTCATAACAAAATCACGATCATCTGGATGTATTCCATTAACCCAACCTTTGCCGAGTGCTTCTTCATTGCTCAATCCCGCCATCGCTTGCCAGGTTCGATTGGTGTAAAGACAATTCCCATCTGGTTTTGTAAGGTAAATACCTACGGGGGCAATTGAAGTTAAAACTCGAAATTGCTCTTCGCTTTGTATTAGTTCCATATTTGCGTTTTTTCGTTCGGTGATATCCTGATGAGAACCCATAATCATCAGCGGTTTCCCATCATTGGTCCAAGAGGTAATTTTGCCACGATCAAGGACCCAAATCCAATTGCCATTTTTGTGTTTCATCCTACATTCAACTTCGTAATAAGGATTTTCACCAGAAAAGTGTTTTCTAAGTTCAAAGTCCGAATTTTTGAGGTCATCAGGATGAGTTAACATCTCCCATGTTTTTATACTTGTGGGAGAAAGTTCTTCCAATGTATAGCCAACGATCTGAGCCCAAGTTTCATTAAAGACTGTTTCACCTGTTTCAATATTCCATTCCCAGGAACCAGCCCGAGTGCCCTCAATAATATTTTCTAAACGCGATTTTGCATCTATAAGTTCTTTCTCAATTTTCTTCTTATTAGAAATATCACCAATACTACCGATAAAAGCGTATGGCTTTCCATTTTCATCAACAAGAACTTTAAATTTATCTTGGACCCAAAGGTAATGACCTGATTTATGTTTGAAACGAAAATCCAAATTACAAGATCCCCTGTTTGTCGCAGACAGCGATTCGTTTATAGTTCGATTGATTTCAGGCAGATCGTCTGGATGAAAAAGGTTTAAAATCCCCTCCGGGGAAAGAGAATTCAACTCTTCAATCGAATAACCCGTAATAGTAGTAATCACTGGACTTAGATATTCATACTGATTTGTTTGGATGTTTCGTTTATAAGAGGCATCAAGTGAATTTTCCAGCACTTCTCTCAAACGCTCATCGCTCGCGGTCAAAGCAGTTAAAGTAAGTTTTTGGCCATGATGTAATTCTGCTTCTTTCAATTCACGTTCAATGACTGGGATGATTCTTGCCATCTCTTTTTTTTGAACGTAATCCTGAGCGCCATTTCTCATCAGGGTAACAGCCAAGTTAATATCATCCGAAATCTGCGTGTACTCCTCGGGACTGGTGCAGATTATTCGCAAAGAGCACGTTAGGTGGGAAACTGTTGACATTCATCCCTCTGCAGAAGAAATTCAGCGCGTACTGGACAGGATTTTGGGACCGCAAAACAAGAACCTGAACGAAACCAATCCATCTGTGAACGCAAAGCTACCTCGAACAGATGATATTCCGGGCGGCGCTCGTGTGAAAGCATTACATAAATGTATTGCTCCACCAGGTAGAAATG
>CAIRSO010000572.1 GCA_903881215.1 uncultured Bacteroidia bacterium | reverse complement strand
TGCTTCGGCGCGGCTTCATCTGGATTCAATACCGCAGGAGCGTTTCCAGATGCTGGTACTCGATGAGGCCCATAAACTACGAAACCTTTACGGCGTCGAGAAACCCCCGCAGGCAATATGATGGTTACAGACTCCTGAAAGAAATAGATTCTGGTTTTGCAAAAGAGAAGGATAAAACGCTCGGACTTTTTAATGTTGACCTTTATATCCCAATTTTGACCTACATATTTGGGCAGGCGTATTTGAACGGTAAATCCGGAATCGCTTCAATTTACAGACTCAGGAACGAACGTTATGGGATCTTTAAAGATGAAAAGATATTGGTTAGCCGTTTCAGGAAAGAGGTAATTCATGAACTGGGCCATACATTTGGACTCCTGCATTGCTATGATCCTACTTGTGTCATGAGATCAAGCACTTACGTCGAAGACATAGATCAAAAAAACCACATGTTATGCCATAAATGTAAGGAGCAGATCTCGATTCACACCTGACAGGTTTTCAAAACCTGTCAGGTGTGAACCATTCTGCCGATCAAGGCATCTTGCTTAAACCTTCCCATTTAACTTTCCAGGTTCCATCTTTCGGAATGCCCGGATTTTCTGTTTCGCACCCATCGTAGCCCGCACACATCATGGCCACCGTAGCCAATATTCCCCCGTTTCCCGGCAGATAGAGACGTAATCTCTTGTCCTGATAATTGTGCCCATTCGCAAGATAAGTATTGGTAGGAATATCCATAAAAAGTGCATCAATGGCTTTATCCGGTCTGCCCAGGCGTGTGGCAGTCATGGCAACGAGCGGGAAATCCCAGCCCCAGGTTTTCTTCCAGTTCCAATGATCCCAGATGTAATCGAAGGTTGCATTCATGGTCTTTTTGTTCACGACCCTTGATTCGGGCAAAAATCCAAGTGCGCCAAAGACCGCCGGATGGTCAGAATAGAAGGGCAGATTGGTATAAGAATCAGGAGCACTTTCAGCCGAAAGGTAAATGCCATTCTTTTGTGCCAAAACAGCAATTTTCTCCATAATTTCGTCCCATTGACGGTTTCTGCTCATCCCAAGACGTACCCGCCACTGCTGCGCAACATTCAAACCCCAGTGCCAATAAGCCAGCTCGAAAGGAGAATTGTACGTCTCCTCCGGTTTAAAGCTTTCCTGAGCAGGGATAATTCCCACCAGGTTGTAGCGACTTTTGTCAGGATCCCATGTAGCAAAAGAGGCCATAAAATCGGCCGTCTGGAAAACCAGTTCCTTGTATTTTTCCAGAATATCGTTGTTCTGATGGTTGCGGTAACAGAGTTCGGCAAAATAGATGATATGCGGCTGTTGCCATATCAGGAAAGAACCTACACCGGATGGTGCTTCCATTCCTGTGGTATCGGTCATTTTCATCCAGCGTGCTCCTTTAAATCCTTGCCTCTGGGCAAGTTTTTGGGCCACCGGCAAAACATCCCGGTACCAGCCAAGGCTTTTCTCAAGTAAATCAATCCTGTTCCAAAGTGCAAAATGTGTGGCATGCCACCAATGCATCTCAAGATGAAATTTTCCATACCAGCTGTTGAAAGTTAGCCCTGTTTCCTGCGGGGGATAATCACCGGCACATTGGATGGCCATCAGATATTGTGACAGAACAACACGTCTCTCGAGCTCTGTGGACCTCGGATCAGTGCTGCCTGAAAAATCGACTGCACCTCCACGATTCCAGAAATAGCTCCACTTTGCCTGATTATTTTTAGTTGTTTGATCGAAATCGGCTAACGCGACCGATCTCTTTTCTTTCGTAAACAGGCAACTTATTTCTATGCTCTTCCCTTTGGGTGAAAGTTCGAAATGGTGAGTCTGCTTCTCATCCATCCTGGCAGTTCCCTTCCAGTCGACTTTTGTGTAATATTTTGTTGCATCAAGAGTACGTTCAAAAAAGATAGAATTATCTGAAAATGGCGTTAGGATGGTCTGATGTTTTTCCGGACTTTTCCAATCGCAACCTGAGTCTACATGACCCCCGGTAGGATAGGGGAAATCAAATTTTATTTTTAGTCGGCCTGCATCGATCAACGGTGAAGTGATTTTTGAGGAGATCATATCCTGATCGGGATGGCATATGGTCAAAACCTCTACCTGAACCCCTTCGATTCTGAAAGTACTGTGAATCTCTCCTTTCCACAAATTAAGCTCTTCTTTTAATTCAGAGATATCATCTGGAACGATTGCTGACCCATCTTTTTTGGTGATGCTAAGGCCAATGATTCCCAAATGCAAACGATGGGCATTCGCGCGAAAATAGTTTCCTGCATCAACTCCCCTCTGTGGACTCTTCAACTGAACTGCATATGATTCCGGACGACCATGAAAGTTATAATCTTTTAAACTCTCTTCCGGTTTGAACCCGGAAGTGTTTGGAAAATCATGCCAACCCCACTGCGACTGGGTTCCCAGTGGAATACCTCGCTCATAAAAGTCTGGAAAAGTCTGTAGTCCGGTGGCATCCGCCGTAAAGGCAAAATTTCCATTCCCCACTGTCAGAGAAGCAAGCGTGTCAACTTTGTCTATCTTAATATTGTGCCGGTTTACCAGGGCATTCCTGTCAATGCTTCCGCGGAAATTGGTCTTGAAGTGAACCTCCTTTTTAAGGTGTTTTGCAAAGGGTAATTTTTGTGCAATAATTTCCTGAACTGCCAATTCTGCTGCTTTGAAAGCCCCTAATGGATTGAGATGCGTATTGTCCGTCCGACCGTTGGGTTCGAGCTGACTAACACCCGGTTCGATGTGCATGAAAAGGGCTTTTGATCCCTCGACACCCATTTCCTCAATGAGTTTTGCTGTTGATGAATTGAGATCTATAACCGGAACATTCAATGTTTTACCGACTTCTTGTGTAACTGCAGGATAATCGCTCAGGGTATTTATTAATTTACCTGCTCCATCAAATGATCGCCTGACAATGGAGGTAAAAAGGATGGGTACTGCGCCCTTTTCACGTGTTTCCTTCACGTAACGAATCAGATTCTCCTTGTAGGTTGTATTAGGATCGGTTCTGCGCGCAATGTCCGGTTTTGAATCATTGTGACCAAATTGGATAAATACGTAATCGCCTTTTTGAAGAACATCTAAAACTTTTTGCCACAAACCTTCATCCAGAAAGCTTTTCGAGCTTCTTCCGTTTTTTGCACGATTGTCGATGGTTAATTTTCTTTCATCAAAAAACACAGGAAGGACCTGACACCAGCCACGTTCCGGATTATTCTTTGCGGTATCCTTTTTGGCCATGGTGGAATCACCGATGGTATAAATGGTGACATTCTTTTTTGCCGGCGTGAATCCTGTTAAGGTTAGGAGAAGCACAAAAATCAATAGAGTTCCTGCTTTTTTCATATGTTTGGTTTTTTAAGTTACTTCAAATACTTATCAAACCAATCCGAAAAAGCACCCAAATAAACCATAATATCCGGCCAAACCTTGTGTGTGCC
>CAIRSO010000571.1 GCA_903881215.1 uncultured Bacteroidia bacterium | reverse complement strand
TATTTTTGGCGGTATCTGTGGAAAATAATCCCATACGATTTCCTATAATAAGTAGAAGTAAATGCAATCAATGTGGAGTATGTGTTTTAGTTTGTCCAACAAACACACTTCAAATGGTTTCGCAATACCCAGAAATAAATATCAATAATGCATGCAATACTTGTTTCGCTTGTGAGAATATTTGCCCCACAGGCGCAATTAGTATTCCATTCTCAATTAGGTGGTCTCAGGCTTAACACCTGAAAAATTAAACTATTTCTACAGACCAATAAGGAGGCGAAGAAAGAAAAACAAACTGTTCATGAATAAGAGACATCGTTTTCATTTTTTTCAGGAGGTTCAAATGCATCTTTCCGAAGTAATTTGGTGGATATACACAGCTCTCATTACGCTTGCAGCAATATTTTTCCTTGTTTTTGCATTCCTTGTAAAAGAGAAGGGCAAATAAAATGGAAAAAGCAGAAAAAAGATGGCTTTATTTCTTGATCGCAATCTTCGTCATTGTAAATGTCGTCACGCTAAGTTCCCTCATCCCATGGCAGACATGGCAGATTTGGCAAAACCCAACGCCCTCGCAAGTTGTTGAGGTAACTTACGATAATTACGTCATTACAATGGATGCCCCGGTTCAGATCAAAGCCAATGAATACATACAGTTCGACGCGACAAGCGCTGATGTAACCTACGGCTTTGGTGTATTTCGTAAAGACAACAGCATGGTTTTTCAGATGCAAGTGCTGCCAGGCAGAACCAATACGATCGTCTGGAAGTTTGATGAAACAGGAATGTATGATGTACGTTCAACAGAATATTCCGGACCCAAGCATTCTGACATGGTCGTCCGAGATGCGCTCGAAGTGAAATAGGAGGATGACCCATGGCTAAATTAGGTTGGATGGAAAAATGGACGTTGCGTTTCGCAGTGGTGGCTCTCCTCTTCCTGGCATTATCAGGATTCGAAGGCATGCTCATGCGTTCGCAGCAATACGATATTGATTCTTTGCATGGAATGGAAACTCTTCTCAATACTATCCGCCCTGGAGAGGTTGAACCAACCACCGCAGAATTGTATTATGCCATGTTGACAGCCCATCCCATTGTTGGGATATACGGTTTTGTCTATATGGCTATCTTTGGAGCTTTCTACTTTCTGGTTCCCTTCCTGATTAAGAAACCTGTCAAACATCCAAAGCTGGTGATCGTTAACTTTTGGCTGCAAATCATTGGCGTGATGGTTTGTTGGGCGGCAGGATTTTTTGGTTTATTTAACGCCATGTACACATTGTACTGGCCGTTGCCGGTGGCTTTTGATCGTGTCCCCTTGTTGGGCAGCATTTTCTTTATGTTGGGGGCAGCCGCCATTATGGTTAACATTCTGCTCTTCTCCTTCAATATATTCAAAACTGTTCTGAGCAAAGACAATTCAGGCTCTTACACACTTGGACAGTTCCTGCGGGCAGCTTTCGGCATCCCACGGTTGATGAAGCTCTTCGGTAAGGAAGACAAGAATGCGGTTAATCTAGATTACAACGGCATGCCGGTATTTATCGTTGCGGTTGCCCGCGGCTCGATTGATACCGTCATTAACGCAATAGTGCTGCTGACAGCAGGTGTGCTCATCCTCGTTTATGGACTTTTTGCCCTTTTTGGCAACCCGCTAAACCCCCTGGCTGTGGATGCTTTGCTCTTCAAAAATGTCTACTGGTGGGGTTTGGATATGGTGGCTGATGGAAATGCGCTCATTTACACAGCAGGTGTTTGGTATCTGCTCGTTCCTTTGTTAACTGGGCGGCAACTCTTCGGAGCAAACGTGGTCAAGACAGTCATCATGGTAGACCTGCTGGTCTCAATGGGCGTTTGGAGTCACCACCTTTTGGGCGACACCTCCCAACCTATGTGGATGAAGATACTCTCTGGCCAATTGATCACATGGGGAGAATACTTCACCATGGGGTTGACCATATTTGTCTCGCTGATGACGATCTGGAAAGCACGTCCGGTGAAGATGTCTGCTCCCCTCAAGTTTGTGTTGGGCTCAATGTTCGGCTTTGTGATGGGCGGTATAGCCGGTCTCATTCAAGCAAACGTGGGTTTAAACATGATTTTCCACAACACACAATGGGTGGTTGCGCTTCACGCCCACACCTTCCTACTTACTGGTGTTGGCACAATGTTATTTGCAGTAATTTACACGCTTGTGCCAATGCTGACCAAATTAGAATTTAAATACAAAAAATTGGTTGATTGGCATCTCTGGTTATGGTTGATCGGTTCGGTATCCATGTCTTAT
>CAIRSO010000570.1 GCA_903881215.1 uncultured Bacteroidia bacterium | reverse complement strand
TTTGTATCATCAATTACAAAAGCAATGATTGATGATATGAAGAAAATTGAAGATGATTATACTGATCACACAATTTTAGCACTTGTTGGAGGAAAAGACAGTCTCAATATGCTACTATTACCATGGAAAAATCCATTAATTGTAGCAAGTGCTGCTCCAAATTATCTCTTAGTAAAAAAATTCCTTTTCGATAACAATCTGAACTACGATATCATACAGCTAGATGATGAAATAAATCTAAATATTGAGAAGGAAATCATGATAAACTGCTGTAGATTAAAGCTTGACAATTGCAGATGGACAGGTCATTTAAGTCAGATTGTTTCCGCTCTGAACAACAAAGTAGTGGTACTTATTGGCCAATGGGGAGACAATCTTTTTACAGATAAATGGAAGAGAAATATATACCCACCACCAGATTTTCATATCCATGGTCGATATAACAAACTAATAAACAGGGTTAGCGTTTTCTCAAATAAACTGGAAAGGGTGTACTCAACTAATCGAAATATTCAATCATTGTTTTTTAGAAATCTGTGGTACGAAAGTGCACATTGGCAAGGAGTGCATATGTCTTTCCTCTTTGAATATTTAGGTTGTCCGGTTTTATCCATGTATCATAACGACAATGTTATGAATATCATCTGTCAAACTGACTATCTTAAGGTCGTTTCGACTGACTTACGACCAACTATTGGAGAAAAAATATTTGGCCGGAAAGTGATTTATCCTGAAAAAAACCCATCTCCACCTGTTTCAAAGATCAGAAAAGATATTTCCGGTTCAAAAATTTTCCTTGATCTCATTCAGCAAAATAAAATTTCTGTAAAGTTCTAAATTGATTTCTTTAAACAACAAGACTCTTTTACATTATTGACAGAATATCAGTCCTTTAACCGAATGCAATGAATGTAGCCATTCTTTCTCCTTCTCAGAATGCATATTCCGAAACTTTTATTCAAGCACATAAAAGGATTCCGGATGTTGCGGTCTATTATTACTATGGAGATTGTATTCCAACCAATCTTGAAGGAGAAGGGGCTATCTCCTCAAAGCGATTTACGGACCGGATCTTTCGAAAAATCAGTAATTCGATTTTAAAATCTGGGCTGCACCAGAACGAAAAAGCACTTCGAAAATCCTTCTTAAAGAATAAAATAGATTGCGTATTAGCTGAGTACGGTACAACTGCTGCTTATGCACTTAAGGTGTGTAAGTCACTTAAATTACCACTAATTGCACATTTTCATGGTTTTGATGCCTCAATTTATACTGTTTTAAAAGACAATGAAGAAGCATATATTGAACTTTTTAAATATGCTTCAGCTATTCTAGTTGTCAGCAAAGTAATGAAAATCAAATTATTGGAACTAGGTTGCTCAGAAAGTAAATTGGTATACAATCCTTACGGACCAGATGATGCCTTTTTTGATATCTGTCCCTCATTCCAAAGTGAACAGTTTATAGGAATCGGAAGGTTTGTTGATAAAAAAGCACCTTATTATACTATTCTTGCATTTCAAAAGATTTTGCAGAATCATCCATATGCCAGATTGATAATTGGAGGCGACGGCCCTCTATTAAACACTTGCAAAAACCTTTGTAAACATCTGAAAATCGCCAGCAATGTCAATTTCCCCGGGGTAATCTCACCTGCACAATACCGCAAACACCTCGGTGAATCCCTTGCTTTCGTACAACACTCAATCACTGCTGAAAACGGTGATATGGAAGGAACACCAGTTGGTGTAATAGAAGCAAGTTCTGCCGGTTTACCTGTAATCAGTACATTTCATGCCGGAATACCTGATGTGATCATCCATAATAGCACTGGACTCCTTTGTGAAGAACATGATGTTGATGGAATGGCTGAAAATATGCTACAGTTGCTTGAGAATAAAGGTCTTGCCCGCTCATTGGGTGAAAATGGGAAAAAAAATATCAGAAATAATTTTTCGATGGAAAAACACTTAAGTACATTAAAAGAACTGATTAATCAATCTGTCACCGCTTAATTTTCAATATTTGGATTTTACCTCAACCAATAGGCTAAATAAATCTGTTCTAATAACCTTTTTACGGCAAATTAAAAACAGAACTAATTATACAAGGAAAAACACGAAACTTCGTCTCCTTAGATTTATTTTGAAAGACAAATTTGATGAAAGATC
>CAIRSO010000569.1 GCA_903881215.1 uncultured Bacteroidia bacterium | reverse complement strand
TCAAGTGCAAAAAGCCCGAATAAATCCTCTGTCTTTGGAGGTGGTGAAAAACTTTGCTGCCATCCAGCAGGTTGCCCAAAAAATCAAGGATGAATACTTTAACTTGATGCAGGTTGCAGCTACTGATATGGCCGGAAAATACACCAAACTTAAAACTGACGCTGAGGTTCTGATTAAAGAAATTGATTCACTTCCGGCCGGATTAAATGAGTCAGCACTTTATATTGTGAATGGTATTTTGCAGTTTGCTGAACAGCGTACCCGACCAGATATTGATTTAGGATTCGATGTAAAAGACAAAAACACCCGTTTCACCTATTCAGAGATGCTATCTTTCATTGAGTTATATGATAGCAAGAAAGCAAATCTTGAAAATCTAAGAGCAGGATTAGTAAGAATAGCACCGCCGATTATTAAACCTGGAAGTCCACCTCCTGAACCAACAATCAAATCATTTACTACCAGGATTCCTTCAAGAAAGCTAAAGCTTGGTGAATACAAGCAATGGTTGCGTCAAGAGCTTCAAAAGTGGGCCAGTGCTGGTGATAACGATGATATAGAGATTAACGCCGAAAATTGATTTGCCCATGAAACTTGCTGACCATGTTGAGCTTATACGACAATTGATTGATAAAGCTTTTCGTAACCGTATGGGTAGAATGGGTATTTCTGATTCTACGTTGCAGCCTGTTGATCTTATTCCGGGTGAATACCGGTCCGATAGAAAACGTATTGAAAATATCCGGGAAGTTCTGATTGCCGAAACAGGATCAGTGGCCGATGCTTACGAGAAATTGGTAGAGGAGTTCACTTTCACCTTGTTTAATCGTTTAGCAGCCCTCAAAGTGATGGAAGCCCACGCTCTCCATCCAGAAATAATTACACGCCAGCCACAATACGGTGATCGTTCCTTTGCCCATTTCCTCTGGTTGGAACAAAATCCCGATGGTCGAAGCCAGGAGCAGGATGGGTTGGTGACCTTTATTGAAACTCAATTAGCTTCCCTTATTACCGATATTCCCATATTCAGCCCTCAGCATCCATATCATTTATTGCCGACACCTATCGAATTGAACGGCATTATCAATGCCTTCAATCTATTGGAAACCGATGCGCAGGTAGAATCTGATATCTGGAAAAGTGACGATGTATTAGGTTGGCTCTACGAAAGCTACAGCAATTACAAAAAAGTAACCCTTAAAGAAAGCAAGGCGAAAACAGAATATAACAAAGTCAGTATCCAAAGTCAGGTATATACCCCACGCTGGGTAGTTAAGTTTTTGGTTGACAATAGCCTTGGCAAACTGTATTTGGAAATGTATCCCGATTCGGCGATCAAAGAGAAATACAAAATTGCCAATGCCCCTAAAACACAAACAAGGGAAAGGAAGCCTCTAACAGAAATCCGGTTGATTGATCCTGCAACCGGCTCAGGAAATTTCTTGCTCTACGGTTTTGATTTGTTTTACGATCTCTACACAGACCAGATAGAAAATTATAGATCGG
>CAIRSO010000568.1 GCA_903881215.1 uncultured Bacteroidia bacterium | reverse complement strand
CCAAGTGCAAACTGTCCTTGCCCCTCAAGTGAAAAAAGAGCTGGAAACCCATTTAGAAGACTGCACAATTCCTGTAATTGCCTGTCGAGCAATACTGAAAGTCCAGGTTTTTCATGCTTCAGTTTTGAAATGTGATTTTGCGACAATTTCATTAACCTGCCAAAAGCTGTTGCAGGGTTGGTAGAAGCAGATGTAAAAAAGCGCTCTCGTATCCCGGCATTAAGGTCTTTACCTTGTGCCGCCCGCTGAATACTTTCCATTACGGCGAATATCTTACCACAAACAATTGCCGGGCTTTTGTCATTCGGATCATTCTGTTCTTTAATCATAGGTCCTCCGTTTTTATTATTTCTATTTAAAATAAATCTTATTAGTGCAGCCCTTTCAGGCGTTATTGTTTCTTTTGATTGCCCATCCTCTGAGATTTCAACAAATCGGATTCTTTTTAATACAGCTGTAAGAATCCACAAAGGTGGTACTGAGTTTTTAAGTGCCGCATCCCACAATTGCATTGCTATACGAGAGTTTGTTGGGTCGTTACTGGATTTTGTATTATGCCCAGCTTTGGTCAAAGCGTATAATGGAGCATACTTTGTTTCACCATAAGCTCTTATTGCAATATCCTGAAACCATTTCGCAATATTTCTCCGGTAATCTTCCAGCCCAATTTCAATCCAGTCGCGGATTGCAATACGGGCAGCAGCGCCTGAAAGCGTGCAGGAATAGAACTGATTGGTTTTGATGTATTTTGCTCCATTTACTTTGGCATTTGCAACCGAATCAATAAGGTTTCTAACCTGACCCGCGTCTGGGTTATCAAGCAAGTTTAATTCATCTGTTGATTCTTCTTCTTTAGTCCAATAGATCATTGCGGTATCGGATCCGAAGTTTTTACGATTAGAATAGACAAATTGGCTTTTAGCCTTTCCTTTCTTATCTTCTATTATTTTTTCACTTCCAATTGCTAATAACCAGTTCAGTCCTTCTACATAGTTTTTAGCACAATTTGTACAAATAGAAGAGTTGTCGTTCCCTTTCAAATTATAGGACTCAAAAGCCTTTTCATTATACGAAACCAAAGCACAACCAGCAGTTTGTCCGTCTGGTACTCGTTTGATTAAACCATGTGGTTGATCCAATACAGGAAAATCTGACTTGCCGCAAACAGAGCAACACTTCTTTTGGCCAACCAGTTGAGAAGTTTGTTCCTTTTCAAACCTCTCAATTATTGCATCATAAACAATTTGCTGTTCATGAAGACGAATGTCATTTACTCGAAAGGAAATATTTCCAGCCCTTTCCTTTTCCCCAACCTGTGTTTCAAACGCTTGAATAGCGTTATCCAACCCGTTTACTTTATTACTAAAATAGAAGGCATAAACAGGAGATAGAATTTCGAGCTGTTTATAAAGTTGCAATTTTGTCAAGAATAGCTGATGCTTATAAGACATTGTAGTTTCAGTTTTCTGTTGCACTGAAGTTTTTTCTTCGTCTGAAATTTCCGGATTTAAACCAGAATAATTTAGTACCTCCTCCGCTTTGTCTAACAACAACCGAGCTTTTCCTTTCTTTGAATTAAGCGCTTCTGCTTTTCGGCTGATTTTTTCAATTACCAAAAACGAATCAAAAGAACCATCTTGATTAATAATCAAGTCAATAGAAATAGGTTCGTCCTTTAATGCATCGTGTCCGGTTCTAATTCGCTTCCCAAATTCTGCTAATTCCTTTATCATCGGTCAGCCTCCCTTTCT
>CAIRSO010000567.1 GCA_903881215.1 uncultured Bacteroidia bacterium | reverse complement strand
TTCGCCACCGACTGACCCAGACCACATTTGGCCGTAAACTGCATCGTTTCACTCAATTTGAGCAACTTATCGAGATATGGGGCAGGTCTTTCTCCTTTTTTGACTGCCTTGATACCGGCAAGCAGTTGTTGACATCCTATGCGGCATGGTGTGCACTGTCCGCAAGATTCTTCCCTGAAAAACTCCAGGTAATTGTCAAGCAGGTTGTACATGGAGCGTGAACTATTGAATAACATCATCGATCCGCCGGTAGGCAAGGAAATTCCAATTAGTTTTCCCTGGTAGCCGATGGCTGTTTCGTGGAATTTTTTCCGGGGAACCAAAAATCCGGATGCACCGCCAACCTGCACCGCCTTGGTATCGCCGTCTCCAAATTCGTCCACAAAATCCTGAAGACTCATCCCGAGCTCCAGTTCATAAATGCCAGGTTTTGGGGTATCTCCTGAAATGGAAAATAGTTTGGATCCCCTGGAATACTGGACTCCCAAATCATAGAATTTTTTGGCACCATACTTAAAAATGGTGTAGGTATGGGCCAAGGTCTCCACATTATTGATCACGGTAGGTTTCCTGCGGTATCCGCTAACAGAAGGGTAGGGCGGTTTGTTTCTTGGCTCACCGCGTTTTCCCTCGAGCGATTCAAAAAGAGCCGTCTCCTCACCACAGATATAAGCACCACTGCCCATAAATATGGTAATGTTGAAATCGAGATTGATTTTTTTGCAGAAATAGCTGAACTCATTGATGGCATCATTCAAGGGTTTTTCAAGGAATTTGTATTCCCCTCGGAGGTAAATAATACCATTTTTAGCACCTACTATAAACCCGCATACAGCCATGGCAGTGAGGACTTTATATGGTACTTTGGTCAGTATTTCCCTGTCCTTGAAAGTTCCTGGTTCACCTTCGTCAGCATTGCAGATGACGTATTTTTCCTTGTCGGCCGCCTCTGAAGTCAGTTTCCATTTTAAACCTGTTGGGAATCCGGCACCACCACGTCCTTTCAATTCGGAACTGATTAATTCATTGATCAGTTCTTGTTTGGGACGGTGGATCGATTTCTGTAAAATTTTCTCCCAGTCAGTATCCTGGACAAAAATAAAGTCTACTCTCTTTAACAGAAGATGTTGCTCGATCATAGCGCGCAATTTTGGATTTTGGATTTTCGATTTTGGATTGAAGAAACATTACTTGAAAGAAGTCGTAACATTTGAACTACAACTCTTTTTTTAGATAATCGCTCAGGATTTCCCTTACTTTTTCAGGGGTTAATTCAGTGAATACTTCGTGATTGATTACCATGGCAGGTGCTTTGTGACACCATCCCAGACAGTTAGTTTCAACAAGGCTGAATCTCCCATCCTGGGTCGTCTGACCGATGTCAATTTTTAGCATCTCTTTGATAGCCAGTAGAATTTGATTCTTCCC
This sequence comes from uncultured Bacteroidia bacterium, assembly GCA_903881215.1. Taxonomy (GTDB): domain Bacteria; phylum Bacteroidota; class Bacteroidia; order Bacteroidales; family Prolixibacteraceae; genus CAINVV01. The sequence continues at coordinate 9,415 of CAIRSO010000567.1, read as the reverse complement.
CTGCATCGAGCATGCGATGGTCTTGCAGATGCGGATGGTAAATTTGCCCATCTTACGGTGTTCCAGAAAAGAGTAAAAAGTGGCAGTTCCATACACTTCGGCAGCAGGCAAATCTAGCACTTTGGAGATTTCGACCATCGACTTTTGAGAGAGGTAGTTGTCGTATTCAACAACACCTTGTAAAATGGGCAGAAGGCTTTCTCTTGTGCGGCCGTGTAGGTCGGCCAAAGCAACGATTCTCTTGTGCAAATCCATGGTATATATTTATTATGATTTAAAATGATACAGGATTCAGTTCTACTAAATTAAATCATTCATTTTGAGCGCACAAGAGATAAAACATGTTTTAAATCATATTTTTTAAACAATTGGTTCAAAATTTCGCGAAGTGGGCATAAAAAAACCCGGCGGAACCGGGTTTCTTCATTTCTTGTATCTTCGATTATACCATGGGATATTTTTTAAATATCTCTGTCGATTTCATTAATATATCAACGTAATGAGCTCTCCTGTAAGCATATGGCTCCTTGCTTTTACTCATGGAAAGCTTGCCTTTAAAGTCATCAATTGTTTTGTATCCTTTGGCATCCATCCACTCTTCCAATGTCTCAATCATCTGTGTTATATGGGCTGCTTTATTTTTGTATACGGTACTAACAACCTGCACGGAACTGGCACCTGCCAGAACCATTTTAATCACATCAGTGCCATCGGAAATGCCTCTGCTGGCACATAAATCTGCCTGAATGTTTCCAAAAAGCAATCCGACGAAGCGAAGTGTGATTTGATAGTCCTTTTCATGGGTGAGATCGAAAGGAAAGAAGAACTCCTCGGTTTCAATGTTTATTTCGGGCTGGAAGAATCGGTTAAACACCACCACACCTGATGCACCTGCTTTATCTGCCTGTGAAATGAAGTTAATCGGATTGGCATAAAACGGGGAGAGCTTCACGCTAATTGGAATTTTTACCAATTTTTTGAGCTTCTTTAATATGGAAATTTGATGCGCTTCGATTTTTGCGCTGTCATTTTCTGAATCCGTCGGAACATCATAAAAATTTAATTCCAATCCGGCGATGCCTGTCTTTTCCAACTGAACAGCATAGTCTTCCCATGATTGGTCATAAATGGCATTAAGGCTAGCAAAAACCGGAATACTAACGTTTTTTATCAGCTTTGACAGATTATATATGTGTTCACCGGCTCCGCTGTGCTTGATTTCAGGAAAGATACTTCCCATCTCAGCATTTCTGTAGCTGTATTCACCCACTTGTTCGTCCAGCTGGATTTGTTCCAGATTGATCTGTTCTTCAAAGAGGGAACGGTAAACAATGGCGGCTACACCGGCACGCTCAATTTTTTTAATTGCGTTGAGATCCTCTACAAGGCTGGACGCGCCCAGAATGATAGGATTTTTTAACTCAACACCCATGAAGGTTGTTCTAAGATCTGCCATAATTTCTCATTTTTATCACTTTGTCAATATTAGCTATTTTTGTTTTATGCATACATATCAAAAGAAAAAATACCGCGTGTGGGCGGTATTTTTTTATACGATGAGACCCTGATTTTTGTTTAACAAAACAAGAATCAAATTATCACATTATTTAAAAATAGATGAGCAGGTTCATGGACAAGGTTACGCCAACCATCACGATGGAAACCATGGTCATGAGTTTGATCAATATATTCAGACTAGGACCGGAGGTATCTTTGAATGGATCACCTACCGTGTCACCAATAACAGCCGCATTGTGACAGGCACTTCTTTTGCCACCATAATGACCTTCCTCGATGTATTTCTTGGCATTGTCCCATGCGCCGCCTGCATTGGCCATGAATACCGCCAGGATAAACCCGGTGACAGTGCTGCCCAACAACAATCCCATCACACCAGGAATGCCAAATACTATACCCACAACAATTGGAATGAAAATGGCCAGCAGAGAGGGCACGAGCATCTCTTTTTGAGCAGCTTTGGTGGAGATTTCGACACATTTTGCATAATCCGGTTCAGCAGTTCCTTCCATGATTCCAAGAATTTCGCGGAATTGTCTGCGAACCTCGTCAACCATTTTCTGGGCTGCACGACCCACTGCATTCATGGTCATTCCGCAGAAGAGAAATGCCGACATGCCTCCGATAAAGGCTCCAACCAGCACAAGCGGATTCATGAATGTGACATCGAAAGCTGCAAGCACATCAATGAGTGTGCCTGATTTAAGTTTGGCCGTCAAAGCGTGATCCGGATGGAAATTGATCATTCCGATGCGGGCTTCTTCCAGGAATGAGGCAAGAAGGGCCAGAGCAGTAAGTGCGGCAGATCCAATGGCGAATCCTTTGCCTGTTGCTGCTGTTGTGTTGCCAAGTGTATCCAGCGCGTCTGTGCGTTTGCGAACCTCATCACCCAGTTTACTCATTTCGGCGTTTCCACCTGCATTGTCGGCGATAGGACCATAGGCATCAGTAGCCAGAGTTATTCCCAGAGTTGAAAGCATGCCCACTGCAGAAATAGCGATTCCGTAAAGTCCCATGCTAAAATCTTTCATATGCCAATCGGCTGCAAAACCAAAAGATAGAATAATTGCTGCTCCAACAATTAGCACCGGAAAAGCAGTTGACATCATCCCAGTACCAATTCCCGAGATTATCACCGTTGCTGCTCCGGTTTTGGAGGCGTCGGCAATTCTCTTTGTTGGGCCATATGAGGAAGAAGTATAATATTCAGTCACCTGTCCAATACCAATACCTGCCGCTAAACCTGAAATCATGGCCAGCCAGATTCCTGTATAATTTGGCAGTTTCAACCAGTATAATATTACCCAGGATAAAATGGCTATTCCGACTGCCGAACTATTGACACCGATTCCGAGAGCTCTGAGTAATTGCTTCTGAGAAGCGCCTTCTTTTGTCCGAACAAGAAAAATTCCCATGATTGATAGAATTGTTCCTACAGCAGCAATAAGCATTGGCGCAATGACAGCTTTAAACTGCATATTGGTTCCCATGGCTGCAAAGCCTGCCGCTCCTAGGGCAGCAGTGGAGAGAATGGCTCCACAATATGATTCGTACAAGTCGGCACCCATACCGGCTACGTCACCCACGTTGTCGCCCACATTGTCGGCAATGGTGGCTGGATTTCGTGGATCATCTTCCGGGATACCGGCTTCAATTTTACCCACCAGGTCGGCACCAACATCTGCTGCTTTCGTGAAGATTCCACCGCCTACACGGGCAAATAGAGCCTGTGTGGAGGCACCCATTCCGAATGTTAGCGTTGTCGTGGTAATGATATTAAGGTTGGTTCCATCTAGAGTTGCCCCTGCAGGATAAATCCAGTTCAGGATGATGAACCAGGCTGAAATGTCAAGCAATGCCAGACCAACCACCACCAAACCCATGACAGCACCACTTCTGAAAGCCACAACCAGTCCTTTGTTCAGAGACTGATTGGCAGCATGGGCTGCGCGGGCAGAAGCATAGGTAGCAGTCTTCATGCCGAAGAATCCGGCCAGACCGGAGAAAAAGCCACCTGTCAGGAAAGCAAAAGGCACAAATGGGTTTTGAATCTTCAGCCCATAAGCCAGAAATGCAAAAAAGAGCGCCAGGAGAATAAATACCAATGCAACAATCTTGTATTGTTGGCGAAGGTAAGCCATAGCACCAACCCGGACGTGCATGGCTATTTTCTTCATCAGATCAGTCCCTTCGCTGTAGCTCATCATATCTCTGTAGAAATAATAAGCAAATAGTAAGGCAACAATGGAGGATGCCGGAATCACCCAAAAAATTGGATCAATCATGTTAGTAAAAATTTATTATTGTTGTACATAAGTATTAGGAGTAATTTGGCAAAACACCAAATTACTCCAAAGTTGTCAAAAAATAAAATACGAAACTTATCTGTTATATTAAGATAACATTAATTCATATACAATTGATAAATAGACAAATAAACGTATATACCTAAATGAATGTCTTTACTTTACCAGAAGACAATTTTTTAATGCAATCGTTTGCACTAATATTTCTAAAATGCAGGTTAGAGACTGTTCAAACAATTGGCAAAACGAGCTCCCTTTTTTTATAAATTTGAATCGACTATCACAACGAATCTTTCAAATCGCATAATGACTAACTTCTCATGAGATTACTTAATCTGCTATTTAGTGCCACTTTACTGCTTTTTTTTGCTGACTTGACTTCATCCGCAAAGAACGTTAAGGGCGCTTCAATTTCGGTGGTAAAACTGAAATGTGAAAATCTCCCGAATCCGCTTGGAATAGATCTTCTCTCCCCGCAACTCAGCTGGCAACTGACCTCCGGACAAAGGAATCAAAGGCAGACAGCCTATCAGATTATCGCATCAGATCAGGAAAAATTGCTGGCTGATAACCTGGGCAACTTCTGGGATACGGGAAAAATCAGTTCAAATCAAGCCGTAAACATACCCTACCGGGGGAAAGTGCTGACTTCCTTGATGAAGGTTTTTTGGAAAGTGCGTGTTTGGGATGCTTCGGATCATCCTTCCGAATGGAGCGATCTCGCTTTTTGGGAAATGGGATACCTCAAAACCACCGACTGGAAAGCCAAATGGATTGGGATGGAAGAAGACCATTATCCGGATTCTGCAACAACCGGTCCTGCACCTTATTTCAGAAAAGTCTTTCAGGTCTCATCCGAAATAATTTCTGCCAGAATTTTGGTTTCCGGACTTGGTTTTTATGAGTTGACTTTAAATGGTGTGAAGGTTGGAGATCAGGTTCTTGCTCCTGCACAAACCAATTATGACCAGCGACAATTACAAAAGCTGATCTATTACCATGATGATCAATCCAGACAGCGGGTGCTTTACAATACGTTTGATGTGACCAAGGAACTTAAATCCGGGGGAAATACGGTTGGAATAGTACTCGGAAACGGATGGTACAACCAACGCGATAGAACTGTAGAAGGTTGCATGTGGTACAAAACACCACGTCTAATATTTCAATTGGAAATAACAAAAATGGATGGGAGCAAACAATTTGTCTGCAGCGACAATTCATGGAAAGTTACCACTGGTCCAATCTTGCAGGATGGCATCTTTACAGGCGAGTTGTACGATGCAAGAATGGAGTTGGGGCAATGGGATCGTCTGTATTACAATGATGAAAGGTGGCAAAATGCCCTCGAAGTGAAAGCTCCTGTCGGAAAACTGATGTCTCAGCTTGCCCCTCCTGACAGGATCATCCGGACCATTCAGCCAGTTTTTTTTAGCAAAACCTCCTCCGGCAGCTTATTGTTTGATGCAGGAGAGATGATTTCAGGTTGGGTGCAAATCAAGTTGCATGGGTTGCGGGGCGATACGGTTCGGATCAGGCACATAGAAGAGCTAGGCAGAGATTACGATCAGATCGATACTTATATATTGAAGGGTGGGGGCGATGAAACGTATGAACCGCGATTTACCTGGCATGCCTTTCGGCAGATTGAAATCAGTGGATTAAAATACCAGCCTGATCTGTCTGACTTGAGAGTAAAAGTGGTACACACAGATGTAGAACCGGCAGGAAATTTCGAGTGCTCCAACCCACTGTTTAATCAGATTTATCAGAATTATCTCAGAACCCAATTGGGGAATCTTCACGGTAGTATCAGTAGCGATTGTCCGCACAGGGAGCGCCTTGGATATACCGGCGATGGCCAGGTAGCAGTTGAAGCTGCCATTTGCAATTTTGACCTGACCCGCTTTTACCAGAAATGGTTTTTCGACATGGAAGACGCGCGTAACCACAAAACAGGGTATGTACCTCATACCGCTCCTTTTGGTGGCGGCGGTGGCGGACCGGCATGGGGCTCGGCATTCGTAATAATGCCATGGACTTATTATAGGTATTATGGCGATAAGAAAGTGCTTCTGACCCATTATGAGGGAATGAAAAAATGGGTAGAATACCTTGGAACCAGGTGTGATTCCAATGGAATTGTTGTGCGTGAGGAGCCTCGGGGATGGTGCCTGGGCGATTGGGCCACACCCGAAAAAATAAAATTGTCGCCCGAACTGGTGAATACCTGCTACTATTTTTATGTTACGGACATAATGGCCCAGGTAGCGGAAGTATTGGGCAACCTCCCGGACAAGAATCAGTTCGAAAAGCTTGCATCATCCATCAAATACGATATCAACAGGAAATTCTACAATCCAGAAACCGCTTGTTACCTGGACGGGAAACAGGGAGCCAACCTTTTTCCCATGGCTTTCGGAATTGTAGAAAAAAGTGAAAGTAATCGCGTTTTCGAAACAATTGTTACTCAGCTTGAACAACTGAAATACCATTTTGATACCGGCATTCTGGCCACTCCGTTGCTTTTGAAGGTTCTGACAGAAAATGGTCGGGCAGATCTCGCCTACACGGTCATGAATCAAAAGGATTTTCCCGGCTTCGGAGATTATATTATTGGAAAAAAGGCCACCACCCTATGGGAAAACTGGGATGGGGCAAGTTCCCATTCCCATCCAATGTATGGCAGCGTTGTAGCCTGGTTTTTTACTGCTCTTGCCGGGATCTCTACTGATCCGGCTCTAACAGGATCACCGGATTTTGTGATAGATCCATTTGTTGACAATGAACTTACTTCTGCAAAAGCAACCTATCAGTCAATCTATGGCCTGCGTTCATGCTCCTGGAGAAAGGAACCTGGTGCCTTAATGATGGATGTTGAAATACCTGTAAACACGACTGCCACGATTCATTTCCCTTCCGGCAGACCTGATGATATTTCTGAAAATGGAGAACCTATTTCGAAAACATCAAATTTCAAAGATTTGGGCCTGGAAAAGGGAAAGGTAGTACTTAAGGCAGGTTCTGGAATATATCATTTTAAAGTGATGCGGCAAAATTGAATGGAAAAGTCATGTTGAAAAAAATATTCAAATCGCTCTTAATCGTAGTCGGTTTTTTGGCTTTGGCCTGTTTCATTGGTCTTACATCATTGTACAGCTACTTTTCATATAGGAACAATCAGCCGTTCGGGCAACTGAAAACCATCCTGGAACCAGGAAATCTGGGTCGAAATGTTGAACCTTTCATCGGAACCGGTGGTTATTTCTGGGTGTGTGGCAATAATTATCCGGGTCCTTCAATGCCTTTTGGAGTGGTCAGGCTAAGCCCGGATACTGAATCTTCAGTATTTCGAAAAAAAGCATTGAATACTTCGGGGTATTATTTTCCTGACAATGAGATTATTGGCTTCAGCCATACCCGATTGAGCGGGACAGGCGCAACTGATGGCGGGCATTTCCGGACAATTCCGACTACTTCAAAAAGTGGCTGGACTGATTATTTATCAGGAAAGTACAGCTCCTTCAGCCATGCCAATGAAAGGGCCTTCCCCGGTTATTATGCCGTCCGTTTGACGAAACCTGATGTGCTGGTCGAACTCACCTCTACCATGCGAACAGGAATACACCGGTACTCCTTTTCGGGCAAAGAGGAACCCCATGTGATGCTGGATCTTTGCAGTGTTTTGGGAGATAAAAATGTTGAAGGAGGCACAGTTCGCATCAACCCAGAAAAAAGTGAGGTCACAGGCGAGGTCAAAACTTTTGGAACTTTTGCGGGTAGGTATGGTGGCATTAAAGTTTATTTCTTTGCCAGATTCAACAAGTCATTTACCAATTCACGTATTTTTGATGGTACAACCTTTTTAATGGGAAAAAGTGATGGGACTGGGAAAGAACTGGGTGTCGATTTTTCTTTCGGAGTCAACAGTCAGGTCATCGAACTCCGACTTGGTATTTCGCATGTCAGTATTGAAAATGCAAGGCTTAATCTCGAAACTGAGACCGGCGGACTAAGTTTCGAAAAATTGGTGGATGCTGCCGGGACTGCATGGGAAAAAAAGCTTGCTTTGGTGGAGCCTGAGTTTGAGAATGACAAGGACAAGACGATCTTTTACACCGCTTTGTACCGCTCATTTCAGATGCCTACATTGTTCCAGGATGTAAATGGCGACTATTTTGGATTCGACAAAAAGGTGCATAAGGCCGAAGGATTTAATTACTACACCGATCTCTCTCTGTGGGATACCTTCAGGACTTTACATCCGTTGTACATACTCATTGCCCCCAAAGAACAGAGGGATATGCTTGTCTCACTTGTTAAAATGAAAGAGCAGGGCGGATATCTGCCTCGTTGGCCTTCCGGAAACGGGTACACCGGTTCGATGCTTGGTTCGCCGGCCGACATGGTCATATCTGAATCATACCAGAAAGGAATACGCGATTTCGATGTCAAAAGCGCCTATGAGGGGATGAAATTTCTGGCTTTAAATCCGACACCTAAGGGAACCAGGTTTGGTGGCCGAAGCGGAATTGCTGAATACAATAAATACAGATATTGTCCAACTAATCTGATGGACAAGGCCGTTTCGCGTACACTTGAATATGCCTGGGCCGATCAAGCGATTGCCACATTGGCTGATTCTCTTGGAAAAAAGGAGGATGCCAGGCTTTTTTACGAACACGCAGCCTATTACAAAAATTGCTGGAACCCCGAAACCAGATATTTTCAGTCGCGCGATTCAAAAGGAGAGTTTTCGAAGACATTCAAACCACTTCGCCTCTCTTATTTTGATACAGATGGGAAATATACCAAGGATTTTGTCGAAGGAAGTGCATTGCAATGGAGGTTTGCAGTACCCTATGATCCTCAGGGACTTATTGAATTATTTGGAGGTAATGATTCATTCGTAAGGAAACTCAATGATTTTTTTGAAAAATCGGATCCAACGATGAGCAGCTGGAATCCTGGATCCTATTACTGGCATGGGAATGAGCCGGATATCCATTCGGCCTATTTGTTTAATGAGGCGCATCGTCCCGACCTTACCCAAAAATGGGTTCGGTGGATTCTTGACAACAAATATGCGGTGAATTCGGAGGGTCTGGATGGAAATGATGATGGTGCCACCTTGTCTTCGTGGTATATTTTTGCCTCCCTGGGTTTGTATCCAATGGCAGGATCTGTGTATTATGAACTGGGAGCTCCATTGTTTAAAAGTGCAAAAATTCACATAGGAGATAAATGTCTGGAGGTTGTTACCGCCAATTATTCGCCAAATAACAAGTATGTATCGGGTATATGGCTAAATAGGAGGCTTATGAAAGACTTCAAACTTAAACACAACGATATAAAGGATGGCGGGTTACTGAAGTTTGAGATGAGCAATTTGCCGGTAAGGACAGTTAATTGATATTATGACAAGTTGACGAATATGGGAATGAAGAGTTCGTGCTATGGTCTCTTTCAGAACCAGGTATTTATGATCATCCGACAAAATAATTTCAATGAAAAAAATGACTATAATCATCCCCTGCGAAGATTGAATCATTGAATTCCTTGTCAATAATTTAGATATCGTTACAAAAATC
>CAIRSO010000566.1 GCA_903881215.1 uncultured Bacteroidia bacterium | reverse complement strand
GACCCCCTGCGTGACAGGCAGGTATTCTAACCAACTGAACTACCAAACCAAAAATTTAAGAACTATGATGCGGTCTGGACGGGACTCGAACCCGCGACCCCCTGCGTGACAGGCAGGTATTCTAACCAACTGAACTACCAAACCGAACTGCTTAAAGAATTGAAATTTTATTAAAAACCAGCAACCTTAAAAGCTGGGCAAATATACGACTTGTTTTGTATTTCTGCAATGCACCTCCAATAAAAATAGACTCATATAATTGATTGAATTATAACTTGGGTAATTGAATCTTATGTTCTTCGTATTGAAACGGTTGCAAAAGACTCTATTTACTTATTGACCGTTGGCTTGAAAAAAGAGAAATGAACGCTGCCATAAACCCTTTCTTCGAATAAATTAGGATGAGCGGCAAAATTATCACTCTTACCATGCTCAAGAATAAATATCCCATCCGATTTTATTAAATCGTGTTTGAGCACAAGATCGGGAATTCTGCTCAGTCCCTTTAGCTGGTATGGCGGGTCGGCAAATATAAGATCGTATTGCTCTGTGCATCTGGGAATGAACTTTAAGACATCATACCTTAGCAGATGAACGACTTTCTCCAAATGAAGCTGCAGGATCACTGAGGCAATAAAAGCGTAGTGGACATGATCAATTTCAACAGATGTTACAGATTGAGAACCTCTTGAGGCAAATTCAAATGATATACTCCCGGTCCCGGAAAAGAGATCCAAAACCTTGGTGTCTTCAAAATCAATTCTATTGGAAAGAATATTGAATAGATTTTCCCTGGCAAAATCAGTTGTAGGCCTGGCTTTAAAATTTTTCCCGGGCTTAAAAAGCCGCCCTTTCAATTCTCCTCCGATTATTCGCATTTGTAAAGATCCAGTAGCGTTGTAAAATAGTGATCAGGCGATTGATTAAAAGTATAGCTGTAACTGAAAAGTGAAGTTGGCTTAGCAAAGGAAGTCTTCCTGATGTACTTTTTAAAAGTCTGATAAATAGGATTAGTTTGCGGAATACCACCATAAAATATCAGTTCTGTGCTATCGGCGGGTAGTTTCAACTGTTCGAAAACGTACAGAACATAATAACTCACATCACTTTCTGCAGAATAATTGAACTGATTACACATAAGCAATTTAGTGCCGCTGATAACGACTAATTCAAAATATGAGCGAAAGAAATTAAGATGCACTTGTTTCCGATCAGGGAAATTTCTGTTTTCCTTCAATGACTTTTCAATCAAAGGGTAAAGATTGTGCCTGATGATGGCTTTTGGAAATTTAAGAGCCAAAAATTCCTTTAAATTTTCAGGAATATTGTAAATACACCAAGCTTCTGCTTTAGGTAAAAGTGTTTTGTCTAACACGTAGCCTCTTTCAATCTCGTGGTTAAATCCGAAAAATTTTTCGGCAGCTCCCTGTTGAAAAAATGCTTGTGGCACCAGTGTAAAATTTTCAGAAGAGTAAATAATATCTATACTCTTGAATTTTAATTTCAGATGCTCATCATCATCCATTACCTCAGTTACTTTCGATAAGAGTAGTCTGGGGCGTTTGAGGAAGAAATTGCTGGATTTTAATACAGTGTACTTTCCCTTAGGGATATCCAGAATTGCAAATGAAAATCCATCCAGACTTATTTGGATGGATAGATGATATAAATTAGTCTGTTCGGGATCGAAGGATTTGTCGATAAAACAGATATCGTGCATGGATCTTTTTATAGGTTCTTTATGACTACCTCTACCATTATTTTTCCCTCAATGTTAATTAAGTGAAGTGATGTTGGCAGATGATTAATTTTTTCTCGAAATGACAGCAAAAAAAAATCAATAAGTTTGATTTGGTTATTAATATTTTCTTACCGCTAATATTAATGACAGTCTACAAATGTAAAAAAAAATCTATGAAAAAATTTATCTCCGATTTGATCCTTCTTAAGCTGGGCCATGAGCCCACAAATGGTCAAAAGGAGATGATCGATTCGCTGGCAGGTTTTGTTTCTGCTCCCGAATCAGATAAGCTTTTCCTAATGAAAGGGTATGCAGGCACCGGCAAAACTTCAACAATCAGTGCTCTGGTGAAGGTGCTTGACGAGTTGAAAATTAAATTTGTGTTATTGGCACCTACCGGTCGGGCCGCCAAAGTCCTTTCCCGACAAAGCGGTAAACCTGCCTCTACTATTCATAAAAAAATTTACAGGCAACAATCTATCTCAGATGGTTCCAGCAAATTCTCTCTTGACAGGAACTTGTCAAGAAACACTGTTTTTGTTGTTGATGAAGCCTCAATGATTTCAAATATGCCTCAGGACAGCAGTGTTTTTGGATCAGGATATTTGTTGTCAGATTTGATTGAATATGTGACAGGTGGACTCAATTGCAAGTTAATTGTTTCAGGAGATACAGCTCAACTTCCACCTGTAGGACTTTCTGTCAGTCCGGCTCTTGACAAAGAAGAGTTATCCCTTTTCGGAATGGAGGTCATTGAGATGGAGCTGAAAGAGGTTGTCAGGCAATCCCTTGATTCGGGTATTCTAAGAAATGCAACAGCCATAAGGAACAGGATTCTGGAAGAAGCACCAGCCGGATTTTGGAAAATCAACATGAAGAATATTCAGGATGTTATCCAGCTAGGAGGAGATCAGTTGATTGAAGAGATCTCGAATTCATACAATCGGTTGGGGATGGAGGAGACAATCATCATCACCCGTTCCAATAAAAGGGCGAACCTTTTCAATGTCGGCATCCGCCGGACTGTTCTTTATCAGGAAGAGCAAATCACAAAAGGTGATCTGATTATGATCGTCAAAAATAACTACCATTGGTCAAAACAGTTAGAGGAGCTGGATTTTATTGCCAACGGCGATATTGCTGAGATCATTCGAATCAGAAAGCAAGAGGAGCGTTATGGCTTTCACTTCGCCAATGTTGTCATTCGTTTAATTGATTATCAGGATTTGGAGATAGAGTGCAAGATTTTATTGGAAACACTCACTGTCGAAGCGCCAGCCTTGACATCAGAAGAAAACAAACGTCTGTTTGAGGCTATTTCAGAGGATTACCAAGAGATTAAAAATAAAAGGGAGAGGTGGAAACAGATTAGGGAAGATCCTTACTTTAATGCACTACAGGTGAAATATTCCTATGCAGTAACATGTCACAAAGCACAGGGAGGTCAGTGGAAAACTGTCTTTCTGGATCATGGATATCTGACTGCCGAGATGATCGACCGCGAATTTCTCAGATGGCTCTATACGGCATTTACCAGGGCAGAGCAGCAGCTTTATCTTGTTAATTTTCACAAGAACTTCTTTGAGGAACCGAAATAAAAGAAGGTTTATAAATTGTTCGAGAAGTTTATGATGTTTGGAGTGAGTTCTTATTCAAACGACTATAGTTCAAAGCTATCTCCATCGTTGGCTGCATAGGTTTCCGGGAAAATCGTTCTGGCCTCTTCAACCAAACCTGAAGCATCTTTATATCTTGATGAAAAATGGCCAATGATTAGCTTTTTTACCTTGGCGAGATTGGCTATTTCTGCAGCCTGAACGGATGTTGAATGGTAGGTCTTTTTTGCAAGATCTGAGAGGTCTGCAGCAAATGTAGCTTCATGATAAAGCAAGTCGACCCCTTCAATTGTTGGAACGATCCCCTTTTTGAAAACTGTATCAGTACAAAAAGCATAACTTCTTGGAGGACTCGCAGGAAGGGTTAACAGATTATTTGGAATGACTGAACCATCTTCCAGGATAAGATCCGCTCCATTTTTTATATTTAACCGTTGTGAAACAGGTACATCATATTTCTCCAGCGCCTCTTTATTGATGTGCAAATATGAAGGAAGTTCCTGAAAAAGAAATCCACAGCATGAGATTCTATGTTTCACTGGGAACGAGGTAACCCTGATCTTTTTATCCTCAAAAATGACAGCATTCCTTTTAAAATTCAAAGGATGATATTTCACTTTCAAGTCTGCCTGGTCATTCATAAATTTCATGATCCCTTCCATCATTGGCTGGAGATCAGAATGGGCATGGATGTGCAATTCGCCCTTTTTACCATACAATACCAAAGAGGAAATTAGTCCGGGCAGACCGTAAATATGATCACCATGAAGATGTGAGATGAAGATATGGTTGATCCGGCCCATTTTGAATCCAAATTTTCTCAATTGAATCTGGGTGCCTTCCCCGCAATCAATCAGGAAGAGCTGCTCATTGAGCCTGATTACCTGAGACGTAGGAAATCTCTGGGAGGTTGGCAGGGCAGAACTGCTTCCGAGTATAGTAACCGAGAACGAATTCATATTCAATAAAATGAATGAGCAGAAAGTAAAATCCAAAGATAAAAAAACCCGGCAAAATAGCCGGGCTTTTTATCCTTATATGTAATTCGGAAAGAAACAGGAGAGAATTACTTCTTCTCGTTTTCTTCCATTTGTGTACGTAAGGCAGCCAACTCACTGATATCACCTAAAGTTGTTTTTTCCATGGTGTCTTTCACCGTTTTAACACTCTTTGGTGCAGAAGGCTTGGTGGCAGTCTTTTTCTTTGCTGATTCATCGGTTTTCTTCACATCCTCGTAAACTCTTGAATGAGAAAGAATAATTCTCTTGGCTGATTTTGAGAATTCAATTACTTTGAATTCCAATTTCTCGTCCATTTTCACATGAGAACCATCCTCTTTCACAAGGTGACGTGGGGTAGCAAAACCTTCAACGCCATAAGGAAGAGAAATTACTGCACCTTTGTCGAACAGGTCGATAACGGTACCTTCATGAACTGAATCAACAGTAAAGATTGTTTCGAAAACATCCCATGGATTTTCTTCCAGTTGTTTGTGGCCAAGGCTCAAGCGACGATTTTCCTTGTCAATATCAAGAACCTGTACTTCAATTTCAGAACCGATTGAGGTGAATTCTGAAGGATGTTTAATCTTCTTGGTCCAGCTAAGATCGCTGATGTGAATCAGACCATCTACACCCTCTTCTATTTCAACAAATACACCAAAGTTGGTGAAGTTGCGAACTTTAGCTGTGTGAGATGTGCCAATGGTATATTTGGTTTCAATTTGAGACCACGGATCATTCTTCATTTGCTTGATACCTAGAGACATTTTATGCTCATCGCGGTCAAGAGTAAGAATGGTAGCTTCAACTTCATCGCCTACTTTCAGGAAGTCCTGAGCTGAACGAAGATGCTGTGACCAGCTCATTTCTGAAACGTGGATCAAACCTTCTACTCCGGCAGCAATTTCGATAAATGCGCCGTAGTCGGCAATCACAACTACTTTACCTTTCACTACATCGCCTACTTTAAGATCAGCGCTGACATTGTCCCATGGGTGTGAAGCAAGTTGTTTCAAACCAAGTGCAATTCTCTTCTTCTCATCATCGAAATCAAGAATAACGACATTGATTTTTTCATCCAGCTGAACGATTTCGTTCGGATGAGCAACACGACCCCAGCTTAGGTCTGTGATGTGGATCAAACCGTCTACGCCACCAAGGTCGATAAATACACCGTATGAAGTGATGTTTTTAACAGT
>CAIRSO010000565.1 GCA_903881215.1 uncultured Bacteroidia bacterium | reverse complement strand
TCAGTTCTCAACTTCTTAAATCTTTTTCCCAAATCCCTTCAGAATACATAAATAAGCTTCTTCAAGAACGGGCTTTACGACTATCGCATCTTCAGCAGGTTTCTCTGCTGATAGGAATCGAATTTTAATCATTTCGCCGTCGCGCATGTGGTGAATGACCCTTTCCTTCATTGGGAAGGAGTCAAACTCCCTGGCCGGAATGCTGAATTGCCATACAAATCCTTCGGCCAGTTTCACCATGTCGTTTGGATGACCGGCATAACAAAGCTCACCACGGTTAACTACTGCCACCTGGTTACAGGAGCTCGAAATATCTTCGATGATGTGGGTAGAGAAGATTACGATTCTTTCGCGGCTTAACTCGACCAAAAGGTTCCTGAAGCGGATTCTTTCACGAGGATCCAATCCGGCAGTTGGTTCGTCAACAACCAAAATTCTAGGTAAATGAAGCAGAATTTGTGCAATACCCATCCGTTGTTTCATACCTCCGGAGAATCCGCCGATCTTTTCGTCTTTGCGGTCCCACAGGTGGACTGAGCTCAAGCAATATTCTATCCTTATGTGTCTGGTAGGTCCATCAGTCAATCCTTTGAGAATGGCCTGATAATCCAGAAATTCGTAGGCAGACATATTTTCATAGGTGCCGAATTCCTGTGGAAGATATCCTATAAGCCCTTGTAGCTCCTCACGTTTTTCCTGAGTATCGATGCCATTGATCCATACTTTACCGTAACTCTGTTCGTAGATACCGCAAATGACGCGCATCATTGTTGATTTACCTGCTCCGTTTGGTCCAAGTAAACCGATCATACCGGTATTAATTTCCAGTGAAACGCCTTTGAGTGCTTTGAACGGATCTCTCTTACGACCGATCAACGGCATCTGTTCAACAATTTTGTAGAAGACCCTGCGCATTCCGGCAAAACGTCCTTTCAATCTTTCGATGTTGACATTTTCGTTGTAAAGCCGGTCGGCAGTTGTTTTTACTGCAAGCGCGAAATACCAGATTGCACCAATAACCGCTACTGAGACAATTTTTTCCCATTTGAAATAGAAGAAGATCAGCGTGATAAAAGGAAGTCCCCAGAAAAGTAACTGGTATCCCAAATCTGCCACTTTGCCCATCCATTTTTTATCTTCCTTCCCGGCCCTGTATTTTAGGTATTCCGCAACCGGTTCCCACATTGCAATCGACATCAGGAAGATCATCAAAGCAAATAAGAGGGTATAGGCTCCATTTATAAGGTAGAAGAAAGTAAAATAGACCATGAATCCCAGGAGAGGAAGTTGCCAGATATAGAGATCAAAATCCCTTATACTTCTGTAATATTTCAATTGTCCTGCGCGTTCGCGGATGTTGGTATTACCCTTCCATTCTCTGGCGAAGCGACTACCCCAGTCGTAAATTTTTACCAGGTTCGCAATCTTAATGGTGATTTGTTTATCAGGATCGATCACTGTTTCGGTGGCTTTCCTCAAACTGTTCATGATAAACCATGTCGTACCCGGAATGACAATGACGAGCGCAACCAAGTCAAGAATCTGCCAGAGAATTGCATCTACTTGTAAATAAATGAACGATATACCGGCTACAAAGAGGATGCCCTGAGCAATTTTGAGTTTCCAGTTGAGGTCTCTCATCCATTGGAGGGTCGTCTCGAGTCCGGAGTAGAAAGTAGGAATAAAGACAAGCGTAAGCAGTGTGCTCAAACTTAATCCTCCAATCACTGTGATGGCAAATGGTGCTCCGATGGCTCCAACGTATTCGTTGTCGCCCATGGCAAGTGGAAGCATAGCCGCGATAGTAGCGATAGCTGTAATCAGAATCGGACGAAGCCTGGACATTCCTGCCATCACCAATGCACGATTTTTCCTGAACCCCCGACTGCGCAGAATTTGCGTATAGTCGATTAAGATAATACCATTGTTCACAACAACTCCGATCAAGATCAGGAATCCGATCATTGTATTTGAATTGAACAGAGAGTTGTTCGTTAAGATCAAAGCAAGGAAGGAACCAATTGCTGCAAGTGGAATACTGAACATCAGTACGAAAGGTGTTGAAACAGATTCAAACACTGAAGCCATAATCATGAAAATCAAAACGAAGGCAGCAAAAATAAGGAAATAGAAATCCTTGAGGGTATCCTCTTCATGGATCACCTGAATAGCTACACCTGATGGCATATTGTAACTCTCAACGACTTTGTCAACCTCGGCACGGTAGGATTCCAGAAGGTCTTTGGAATCCTGTGAAGCATCCACAAAGCGGAAGCGCACTTCAATTTGCTTTTCCTGGTTTACCCTGGTAATACTCGCATAACCTGAAGAGAGCACCACATCACTGATATTCTGCAGTTCGTGCAATCCTCCTTTGGTGTCTGCTACTGGAAGCGTCCTCAAGTCGAAGGCGTTTCTGTTCTTTTTTGCCTCCTCTTCGGTTTGCCCCTGTTTCGGCATCTCCTTGATGGTGATGTCATATTGTTCGTTGCCTTGTTTGTAAGGTATGTTGGTTGCAATCTCCTTGCTGAAAGAGTTCAGCTCATTGGAGACACTGGCAAGGGAAACATCATAGGCATTCATCATCAAAGGTCTAAACCTCAGATGAACTTCAGGACGGTTGTTGGAATAACTAACCCGCACGCCGTTCATAGATTCCAGTGCTTCTAAAAAGTACTGCAAATCTGAAGCAACGTTCTTCATGACATCAAAATCCTGTCCTTTGATGATAATGCGTTCCCAGTTGGAACCAACTCCCATCATCGACATGAAATTGGCTGTACCGGATCCGCCCATGCCTGAAGCACCGGTTTCACCACCTGTTGAAGAGGCATCGGCTATATCGATTGTACCACCCGGCACATCGTTCATCTTGTTGGTGACTTCATCCCGGATCTGAGACAGGGAACGTTTCTTGATTTTTTCGTAATCTTCTTTCAGTTCAACGGTTACACTTGCACTCTCTACCTGGATGTTGCATGTAACATCTTTGATCTCCTCGATGCCTTTAATCCTGTTTTCAATTTCACTGACCACTTTGTCACTCGACTCGATGGTTGAACCGGAAGGTAGGGTGACATTGATTCGGAAGGCATTGGTTTTTACTTCATTCAAAGTGTTCATACTTACTGCCAAACAGATAAATATGGTCACAAAGAAGAAAATTAACGCCCCAATAATGGTCTGAGCCGGTTTTCGAAGCGAATATTTCAAAAGCATCACATAGGCCTGAACAAGTTTGTTCCGCGTGGATACCTGTGTGAATTCCATGTTGCCACCAGCTTTCTTTTTAAGGAAAGCATATGCCAGCATTGGTACCAATAACATGGCCACAGCAAGAGATACCAGTAGCGTAGAAACAATTGAGATTCCAATGTTTTTGCCAAGTAACTTGATCAGGAAATTATCCGAGAAGAGGAAGGGAAGAAATACGGTGGTCGTTGTCAGAGTTGCAGCAAGAACTGATCTCCAGACTTCCGTTGTACCCTGGATTACTGAATCCCGCGGGGACTTACCTGTGGCTCGCAGCCTGTAAATATTCTCCAGAACAACGACACTATTATCAAGCAAAATCCCTACTGCCAAAGCCATTCCAACTAAGGTCAGGCTATTGATAGTTACATCAGCATAATAGAAAAAGTTGAAAGCCGTCAGAACGGAAATGGGAATCGCCAGTGCGATAATAGAAACAAGCTGAATGTTCTTCAGGAATATCCAAAGCACAAATATGGCAAGCAACCCTCCGACTATGGCCAGTTCACCAATCTCTTTCAGGTTCTTCTCCATGGTATCGGCGGCATTGTTCTGAACAGTAATCTCTACTTCTTTTGAAGCCAGATCTTTGTTGAGTTTATCAATGGTCTCGAGTGTTTTCTTGGATAGTTCGATCAGATTGGACTGAGCATCATTTACAAGTGTAATTGATACAGCATCTTTGCCATTGACCCTTGAATAGGAGGTTTGCTCCTTTGTACCGAAATAAACCTTGGCAACATCCTTTAAAAGAATAGGACCAGCGGCAATCACGAGGTTTTCTATCTGTGTAAGATCATCAAATTCAGACGTAACCTGAACGGTGTACTTAAGGTTCGATCCATAAACATCTCCGGCATATGCGCGAGTCCGGTAGTTTTGGGTAAGCTTGCTGCGGATGCTGTTTGCCGTAAGATGGTAGGCATCGCAGACATCCATATTCAGCTGAATTTCAATTGTTTTTTCGCGACCGCCAAAGATATTTATACCAGCAATTCCATCCACATTTTGCAATTCAGGTTTGATCTTCTGATCAGTGATGTTTCTGACAAGGTCAACACCACCAGTACCTCTAACCTGCAGCTGCATGAACTGTTTGTTGAGTTGCTGCAAGTCAACCTTAACTACTGTAACAGTAAACTGTTCTGGAATGGTCGACTTGATCTCATTGATCTTTTCCTGCAGTTTGAGGTAAATGTATTTGAAGTTTACCTTCTTATTAAACTCAACCATGATCGTTCCCCGTCTGGATTGACAGGTAGACTCCATGTTCTCGATACCCTGAAGCGTACCGATTGCGCCTTCGATCGGGATAATGGCCTGACTCTCCATGAATTTTGGGTCGACCTCCTGCTGGCAGGAGACCTGCACGTAAAGCATTGGAAGCTCGGCATTCGGGAATAACTCCATCGAAAGATTCTTCCAGGAGACATATCCCAACATGCTTAGCCCGAGGAAGAGCATGCTGATCAATACTTTTCTTTTTATAATGAAGTCCATCCGTTGAAAGTTGTTTGTTTAAATGTCCTGTTCGATGGGTTTGTTGCTCGTCAGCAAATCATACACACAAGGAATCACCAAAAGTGTAAGCAAAGTACTTGTTACCATACCGCCAATGACCGCAAGTGCCATCGGTGCCCTGAGTGCTACACTGTCGCCGAACCCAAGCGTAAGGGGAACCAAGGCAATGATCGTGATGATACTGGTCATCAGAATTGGCCGCAATCTCTGTTGGCCTGCCTGAGCAATGGCAGCACGTTTCTCCATTCCCAGCTCCCGTAGCTGGTTGATCCTGTCGACGAAGATAATGGAGTCATTAACCGCTATACCCCCGAGCATGATGATGCCAATAAGTGCCATCATGTTAAAGGATTGACCCACAATGTAAAATAGAATGACAGTACCGACAATCGCAAAAGGTATTGATAAAAGGATGACAAACGGATGTACCAAAGATTCAAATTTTGCTGCTAAAACCATGTATACTAAAACGATAGATAATAATAGCGCAAACTTTAAATTTGACCAGGACTCAAGACGCTTTTGTTCTTCACCGGCAATTTTAAAGCGGTAGTCGGCAGGAAGGTCGATCGCTGAAATTTTGGTTTGGATTTCACTGGATATTTTGTCCAGGGAAGCATCCTTTTAAAGCTCAGCCATTACCTTTCCAACCCTGATCTGGTTGCTGTGATATATTTCTTTAGGAGCCATTGCTTGTTTCAGGCTGGAAACTTCGCCTAGTCTGACAATTTGTGTGCCATTACGGATGATCACATCACCCAATTCAGACAATCCCAGTTTGGGAAGATGAATGGTAATGTCGCGTAGCTCACCATTTTTATCAAACTGGCCTACTGTTTGGCCGGTCAGCTTAGCTGTTACCTGAGTAACGATATCGCTGACGGCAAGGCCATATGTTCCTGCGCGGAAACGATCCACCATCACATTAACTTCTGGGTATCCCTGGTCCATATTGGTGGTAAAATTGTACATTCCGGGTATATCCTGAATTGCTTTTTTTACGTTATGGGTCAAGGTATCAAGCACCGCCAGGTCGTCACCTCTTACTTCAACGACAACGGGAGACTCGCTATTGCCTAAGATACTCTGCAAGGCTGTCTCTTCCTGAGCAAAACTGACTTCCATTTCCGGATTTTCGGCATACCATCCTGCGATGGCAGCAACAACTTTCGAAGAACTGATTTTAACATCAGGCTTCATAATAACCTTGACTTCAGCAGTGTTATCGCCCTCAAAAATGGATTGATCACTGGTGGTCATTCCGGTTGAAGGACCTACTCTGGTATAGAGTGCGTCCAGGTTATCACCAAGTAGTTCACGCACCATTCCTTCAATGGAAGCAGCTGCTTCTGAAGTTCGTACGAGTGTTGTACCTTCTTTCATTTTCAGGTCGATGGTAAACTCCTTGCTCTCACTTTTAGGCATAAATTCACTTCCAATTTTTGGAATAAGGAGAAGTGAGAGTGCAAAAAGTACCATAGAGCTACCGATAATAGTCCATCGGTATGGTAATGTTCTGGTAAGGAAGTCGCTATATCCTGTTTTCTTTTGGATGGAGATGGAGGCGCTTTTCTTGTTCATGAAAAATCGGTGGTACAACATTGGGATCAGGAATATTGCCACTACAAGGGATGACAGCAAGGAGAAAGCAACTGTCCATGCCTGGTCTTTGAAAAGGGCACCCGAGGCTCCATGCATGAAAATAATCGGTAGAAAAACCACAATGTGGGTGAGGGTAGAGGCGGTAATTGCTCCTCCAACTTCGGCTGTTCCCACGATGGCTGCCTCTTTGGCTGACATGCCATTCTCGTGGTTTCGGAAAATATTTTCCATGACCACAATGGCATTGTCTACAAGCATTCCAGCCCCTAAAGCAAGACCACCAAGCGTCATGATGTTAAGAGACAGACCATTAAAGTACATCAGGTTGAATGTCGCAATGATAGAAATCGGAATCGACAAACTGACAATCAAAGTTGTTCCAATGCGTCTGAGAAAAAGGAATAGAATTATTATTGCCAGAATGATCCCAAAATACATGGTATTTTTCACTTCATCGACCGCACTTTTGATGAATGTACCCTGGTTAGATACCACGGTAAATTTGTACCCGGGAAGGGCCTTTTCGATGGTTACCAAGGTTTTATTGATCTCTTCAACTGCTTTAACAGTATTGTATTTTGTCTCTTTATAAATCGAGAGGGCGATACACCTTTCTCCGTTGATCCGTACAATGTTGATGGGTTCTTTGTTCTCAAAACTTACCCTTGCAACATCTTTCAGGAATGTTGGAGCTTTTTCGGCAGTAGTGCTTCCGGCTACGATGGTTTTGTATCCGACGATCAGGTTTTCAAAGTCCTCTTTTTGCTGCAAAAGACTTACACCTTTCACGACATACTGTAATCCGGTTTCGGTGATGGTACCGCCGGAAATACTTCTGTTGTAGGACTGTATTTTCTGAGACAGCTGATCTACTGTTAAATTGAAAGATTCAAGTGAATAGGGATCCGTGTCGATCCTCACTTCATTTTGTTCGACACCTGTCAATTCGACCTGTGCAACACCTTCGATACGCACCAGTTCGTTTCGGATATAGTTTTCTGCTACCTTACGCAGCTCGTTCATATCCTTGATGCTGGTATGTGACATGCCGACCACCATAGCAGGTTTGGTATTTGGATCGTGCTGGGTGATGGTCAACTCAGTAATCTGACTATTTTGTGAATAGGCAGTCAAAGCCTTTTGCAGATCAAGAAATGCCTCGTCCATGTCCTTGTTCCAGGCATATTCGACCGTAATCTGAGCCGATCCTGTTTTGGAGATGGAGGAAACATTGAGGACTCCGCTCTGACGGGTTGCAATAGCCTCGATGTTGGATACATAAAGCTTTTCAATCTCTTCAGGAGGTCTCTCACCAGCCTTGAGTTCTACGAAAATCCGGGGTGAGTTCAAGTCAGGGAAAAGATCAATCCCCAGTTTTTGATAGGAGATGACACCCAGTAGCAGTACCCCCAGCACCATCATCAAAATGGTAACCGGATAATTGACTGCAAAATTTGTCAATTTCTTCATTCGAAAATTATTTTAAGAATTTTGTCTGCCAGCTGGCAGATCAACTATTTGACGATCTTAACTTTTGACTGATCTCTCAAGGTTTCGAAACCTTTGACGACCAAACGGGTATTGGCTTTTAAACCTTCGATGACTTCAACTGATTTGTCATTTTCCAGTCCGGTAATAATAGTTCTGCGCTGTGCAGCACCTTTGTCAACAATGAATACTGTTTTACCTCTGCCACCAGCGACAATGATTTCTTTAGGAATAACGATTGCACTGTCTTTTCTGGCAATTTCGATATCAGCCTTCACAAACATTCCGGGACGCAGTTTCAATTCAGAATTGTTGATGGTCATCTTACCAGTGAAAGTGCGTGTTTCTGTGCTAATAACTGGTGAGAGTTCACTAATCTGTGCTTTTAAGGTATCGTTTGGAAGTGTGTAGTTGGTGATATTAACTTCCTGTCCCAATTTGATGGTTGTCAAATATTTTTCAGGGAGATTCACATCCATCATCAGTTTGCTGTAATCCATTATGGTGATCACACTGGTACCTGCAGTTACGCGGGTTGAGTTGGTTATTTGAGGAATGTTTACGACGACACCACGAAAAGGTGCTTTAACTTCCGTTTTTTGTTGCTGAATCTTCGCATCTTCAAAAGTTGTTTTCGCCTGAGCCAGGGCAACCTCAGCATTTTTTAGTTCGCGGTAAGTGACACCTCCTTTTTCGTAAAGCGATTTTTGCTTTTCGTCCTCGAGTCCGGCAATTTCGAAGTTTAGTTTTTTCGTATCAAAATTGAGGTTATTGATGTATTCAGCATTGTCGAGCCGAACAATTACCTGACCTTTTTCAACTTGATCCCCAAGTTTAAACTCACGTCCGGTTTTTGGGTTGACGGTCAAAAGATAATTGCCTGCCATTTCTGTTGTAAGCACAACCTGACTTGCAGCGTTGGCTGTACCTGTGCTATTGATGTACTGAACAATAGGTCCCTTTTTAACATCGATGACAGAAACAGGTACGGCGATGTCGCTTTGCACCTGACTTTGTTGATTTCCGCAAGAGGCCAGAACAGGAAGGACGAGGAGAAGTCTCCACATTTTATTGATTTTCATACTTTTGATTTTATCGTTGGTAAATTATTTTTTTGTAATTGCTTTGATATATTGTTCAGGAATGACAGGCTGATTGGTGGTAAAGTCGAACAGTGACTGGATTTTCAGATTCAGCAGTTCAAGCTTGTAGTTAATCAGCGCCTGAGCATAGGCCATTTTATTGTTCGATAACTGCACCTGGAACAAGTTCAGGTCCATACTGGTTAAATCTCCGTTTTTAAACCTTTCGAGGTTGATATCGTAAGTCAACTGAGAATTGGTTTGGTTCTTAATAGCAATGGATATCTGGGCTTGAAGATTACTGAGGCTACGGATAACCTGTCTGATGTCCATGGTAATCTGGATATTTTGGTTCGAGTAGTTCAGTTTCTGGGTATTGATGACGGCTTGCTGAGCCCTTATTTGAGCAGCGCGCTGACCCCAGTCGAAGATTGGTATATTGAATGAAAGACTCACCCGTGGACTTTTTGTTGGTTTATCATAAATCTGACTTAATGTTGGATCATCACCAGAAAGTCCGATTGAAAGAGCCATGTCGCCTTTAAATTCGTTCATTGATTTAACCTGAATCAGGTCAAATTGAGAATTTTCAATGCTGATTTGCCTTTGGCGAAGCTCCATACGGCTGGCGAGACCATGCTCGAGAGCCTTTTTGCCATCAACACTGATAGGAGTAACTGCCACATCAGCCATGACAGAGATCTCTTCAAAAATATCCATCCCAATGTACTGTTTGAACTG
>CAIRSO010000564.1 GCA_903881215.1 uncultured Bacteroidia bacterium | reverse complement strand
CTAAAACATAATGTTGTCCATCGTTGTAGTTTTTCTCAGAACCCTCATAGCGGGTCGCTTTGAAATTCATGGGCAAATCAAAAGAGATGACATCGCCATTTTTCCATTCCCTGGAAAGGTTTACATACGTACCCGGATTGCCGGTAATCGTCTTCTTTGCGTTAATATAAACAGCCATTTGTTTTGCTGCCCACGAAGGGATCCGAATCCTTATCTTAGCCTGTAAGGATTTACTTGCGCCTACTGACAACTGAACCTTTGGATCATAAGGAAATTTTGTGGCCATATTCAGCTCCATAGAATCTTTATGCACCGCGTATTTAACCTGCGAAGCAGCGAACAGATTCACATAGATTCCGTCATCCGCAATGGAATAGATTGAACAATCCTCAAAAGTCCTTTAGTATCAGATGCTTGTATCTTCCTCTTTTTTCCATCCGCAGCTTCCATTTCAACTAGGGTACAAATTGTACCCCAGTTGCTTTTGAGTATTTCGTCACGGCTTAACATCTTTTTTATGTATTGCTTAACATCTATACTATTTGTTAGCACTTCAAGAACGTCTTGAACAGAAAAGTACCATTTCTGAGCTGTGTCATTCCAAAATGAACGAATTTGCTTGCTCTCAAATAATTTTATGCTGCTCATTTTCAGTAAGAATTTAATGCTGATTTATTATATTTCAATCCCTCTTTCTGCCGCACACATAAACATTTTCGTTTGGTGTGAATATTGCCACATAGGCATTTCATTCATACAATGCGTTATATTCCCAAAATAATAGCCGGTTCAATGTTGAGTATTTTGCTGATATTCCGGGCTATTTTAAGGGAAGGCTCACTTTTTCCGGTAAGATATTCACTCACCCGCGAAGGAGAAACACCCAATTTCTCTGCAAATTCACGTTGTGACATTGACTCCTGCTCCAATCTCATTTTCACTACCTCGGAAAGTGATGGATTGCCAATGGGAAAGTGGCACTCCTCGTACCCGATCACAATATCGGACATAATTTTCAGTTCGATTGCCTTTCGATCATATGTTGGCGTGGCATCCGAAACCGTGGGCAGAAGTTCTTCAATTCTTTCGAGGGCTGTTTGATAGACCTCTTCAGTTATTATTCTTTCCATATTCTTCAAATTGTTTAGCAATCAATTTTGTCATAAGCTGTGTGTGTTCCTACAAATCGGACAAAAATGTATCCATGCACGAATTGTATGACAACAACCAATCTACAATCGTTTCCCTTTATATTGAAAATGTATCTTTGGCTACCTACGCTGTCTACGCTGACAAAATCCTTTTTTATATCTGCGAAGCACTTCCATTTGGCCTTTTTAGCAGTTTGGTACCAATTTTCCAATGGAACCTTGGCATCGTTGTGTTCTTCGTAAAACTCGAGAATTCGCTTATGTGATACAATATTCATTCTATTTTGTTATTCGGTATAAATATGGTTATTAATTTTGCATTTCAAAACTCTTTACCAGATCAACTGATTCAAAAACATAATTACCAGATCCCACTTCAAAGATTGACTTGCCACGATTTTGCTGTACATAT
>CAIRSO010000563.1 GCA_903881215.1 uncultured Bacteroidia bacterium | reverse complement strand
TGTCATTTTATCTTTATTTAATTTTTAGATCACGAAAAAAACTTTCTTCTAATCCATTTCTCAATACCTATTATAATTAGAATAGAAAAAGCTACCGTGCCAGATAAAAGCCACGCATCAAGAAATAAAGGTGACGATTTAAATATTGTGTTCATAAATGGAAGATAAACAAACGCAATTTGAACGAGCAGTACTATTCCAATTCCCAGATAGATAGACATATTAGAAAATAGACCTATATTAATGGCTGAGTATTTTAACGAACGACATTCGATGAGATAAAAAACTTGAAAAAGTACCATCGCAGTTACTGCCATTGTTTGAGCTTCGGACAGAGCCAGCGCCAGATCTGTTCCTCTAGCTATCTCAGTGTTGTATTCCCAAAGAAATAGCCCGATTGTTCCGCCTGCCATTAAAAGAGATACCATTATTATTCTAAAGGTTACAAAAGCCGTAAATATTGATTTACCAGGAACTCTTGGAGGTCGTCTCATGATATCGGGTTCCATAGCTTCCATTGCCAGCGGCAGAGCCAGAGCTACTGCAGTTATAAGGTTTATCCATAAAACCTGTACTGGCAACATAGCAACAAGTGCCACTCCGTTTGTTGTTGGAAAGAATAATACAGCCAAAACCACTACCAAACCTAGACCAATACTGGTTGGCAAAAGAAATATAATGGATTTTAAAAGGTTATCGAACACCCTGCGTCCTTCTTCTACAGCTGCTTCAATACTTTCAAAATTGTCATTCACCAATACCATGTCAGCTGCTTCTTTGGATACAGCCGTTCCTGTAATGCCCATTGCAACCCCAATATCTGCACGTTTGAGGGCAGGTGCATCATTAACGCCATCGCCGGTCATGGCAACAACTTCTCCATGCGCCTGCAATGCTTTTACAATATTGAGCTTGTCTTCGGGCGAAACTCGTGCGAAAATGTTTGTTACTTTCACTGCTTCCGACAGCTGCTCAGGTGTCATCATTTGAAGTTCTCTACCAGTAATAACATGACCAGCATTTTTGAATCCGAGTTCCTTGGCAATTATCGAAGCTGTAGCAGGATGGTCGCCAGTAATCATTTTTAAGGTTATACCTGCATTATGACATGTCTCAATGGCTTTTTTTACTTCCAGTCGCGGAGGATCACTCATGGCCTGAATTCCAATAAAATCGAAATTGCAAAGATCCTCATCGGTTATTAGTCCGCCATGATTGTCTGCCAATGATTTGGAAGCTATAGCCAATACTCTGAGCCCGGTTTCAGCCATTTCTATTACCTCTGTTTTCAAAAGATCATGCTCTAATCCAAGAGTTGACATATCCGATTTTTTTAAAATTGGAATGACAGATTCGGGAGCACCTTTAAGATAGATGATTTTTTGCCCTTGTGGAGAAGTATGAAGGGTAGCCATTATTTTTTTGTCCGAATCGAATGGCATTACATCCACCCTTGGCCAATTCACACTTATTTCGCTTCTTTTTAAACCAAATTTATCACCTGCCACTATCAACGAAACTTCTGTAGGATCACCAACGGCTATCCATTTTCCATCGTTAAAACTTAGGGCAGCATCATTACAAAGTACCGAAGCCAACATTAGTTCACCTATTTCGCTGTTTTTTGCTTTGGTGCCAGTGTCACTTCTTACAATTTCACCTTCGGGATTGATGCCCGAACCTGTGGTGTGAAATCTTTCTTTGCCATTCCACAGCTTTTTCACAGTCATTTCATTCAATGTAAGCGTACCGGTTTTGTCAGAGCATATTACAGTGGTGCTTCCCAATGTTTCAACTGCAGGTAAATGTCTGATAATGGCATTTCTTTTGGCCATTCTCATAATTCCAATTGCAGCTGAAATGGTAATAACGGCAGGTAAACCCTCAGGAATTGCCGCTACAGCAATTGTAATGGCCGATAATATGGCATCAATGAAACTATGATTGCGAAACATTCCAATAGCTAAAACAAAAACACAAACAATTAGAATAGCATAGGTAATGGTCTTTGCAATTTTCTCTAGCGATTTTGTTAAAGGAGATTTGATGGTTTCTGTAGTTTGAAGAAGTTCAGAAATATGACCAATCTCAGTATTGTTACTTATCGCCACCACAATACCTTCTGCAGTGCCAGCAGTAACCAAAGTTCCGCTGTAGGCCATACATTTTCTATCAGCTAAGCCAGCATCCGCATCCGTTATATTTGTATGTTTTTGCACAGGAACAGACTCACCCGTAAGAATTGATTCATTGCATTGCAGGTTTTTGGAGTAGGTGAGGCGTATGTCGGCCAAAATCTTTTCGCCAGCCTGCAATATCACATAATCTCCCGGCACAAGCTCCGAAGCTGGAATACTTTTCTGCTCCCCATCTCGCATTACCGTAGCAAATTCGGGTAAAAATTTCGTAAGTCCTTGAATAGACTTTCCAGCCTGAAATTCCTGAATAAATCCAATAATTGCATTAATAAGAATTACCGAGAAAATGATAATGCCATCTACAAATTTTCCCAATGCAAACGACAAAATAGTAGCCCCAATCATGATAAATAATAGAGGGTTAAGCAATTGCCGTATAAAAATCTTAAAAGCACTGTCGCCTCCCTTTCCACTAAGTATGTTTGGACCTGCTTCTTTTTGCCTTTTGTTAACTTCATCTGAGGAAAGCCCCTTAGATGATGATTTGAGTATCGACATCACCTCTTCAAAGGAAAGTTGATGCCATTTGTGGCTTTGTTCGTTTTTGTTTTCGCTCATGTTTGGTTTGTGTTTTGAAATTTGGTTTTTCATATCAAGATTTTATTTGATATTTTAATTTTACAAACACTTAGTGTCTTAATATTGT
>CAIRSO010000562.1 GCA_903881215.1 uncultured Bacteroidia bacterium | reverse complement strand
CAAATTTCAGCTGAAGTGCCATTAATCTCTCCTTGATAGAACCTTCATCTGATGTTTCTTTCTCAATTACCTCATTGATTTTCTCGGCAAGAAATATCACCCCTTTTAAAGGTGCCAGAAGTAAATCATCGATTAAAAACATGTTAAATCCCTTTCGTATTGATTACCAGATTAACAAAATTGTATGGAGGCAGTGTTCCAACATATTTGAATGTCATAAAGCTACCATATTTTTCGTCCAGATCGTTCACAGCTTTGTCGAATAAAGGTTCGGAGCTGTTTTTAATCAGGAAGGCAGAGTTAAGGATCATCATTTCCCCGTAGTTGTCATTCAGTTTCATGTCGTCAGAAATAGGACTCAATGCATCCAAAATAAGCGTTTTAAAGTTCGAAGTCTCCTTTTTAAGCGCCTCAGCCACCATTTCGCCAATTTTCATTCTCTGGTAATGGGTTTTATCTACCGGCATATTGATCAGTTTAGCCTTAAGTGACCTGATATCTTCATATTTCTCGAGAATACTTTCATATATAGGTGCCTCATGCGCAAGTACTTTAAGACCGAGCTCCTTTTTACCCTCCATTTTATTCAGTGTTTCGTCAAACTTCTGAAAATCTTTTTCAAGGATTCTCAGAATTCCTTCATCATCATCGTGTTCAGAGATGGTTGAGAACCTCACAGGGAGTACTGTAAATTGTTTCATTACCTCTTCGAGTACCTTTTCATGGGTTATCATATTGACCCTTCTGGCTTCATAGATGATCACCGGAGAATTGCTGACGATCGCACTAATTCCTTTATAGCAGATCGAATATACCTCATCAGCCCTTTTCCCCATCCCAATAGGACCATAATTCAAGGGAGCCGAGTTCCGGATTATTCCGTAAATGTATTTCCCTTCTTTTAGTATTTCTAATTCTTTTTCCATAATGATAGTTTATATGATCATAATTCCCATTTTTCAGGAAATATTTTAAGGTCGATAAAATTAAATATTGGCAATGGTGCTGTGTAAACGAAATCGCAGCGACCATCGTATTTATTTCCAAGATCGGTCATGATATTGTCAAATTCGACCTCTCTTCCGCTGTTTACCAGGAAAGCAGTATTCATAAACATGGCATCGCTGCTTGTTTTATTGTGTTTATACTCGAACACCGCCCGGCGGAAGGCATCGATAATATTTTCTGTTTCTGCCTCTTTCATTTCAATCAGTGCTTTTGCGACGAGATTACCTGCTTCGGAGATCTTTGAGTTTCTTTTTTCAGGATCTTGCAACATTTCGATTTCTGTCCTGATTTTTTGAAGTTCAGTATGATTCTTGTCGATCTCTTTATATATCACACCCATATTATTCCAGTTGCCCCGAACATTCAGCTCTACCTTATTTTCGAACTGCTTGAGCAGTTCCATGAATTCACTATACCTGCGGTTAAGTAGGTTGCGTATTTCATCAGGAGTGGCGGCAATGGTACCAAACCGGATTGGCAGAACACTTCTGAATTCCTTCATAGCCTCTTCGATTACTTTTTGATGCGCCAGCATGTTTTCCGGATTGACAATAAACCGACTGAGTGGATGGTCACTAACAACCATACACAAACCATCAAAACCAATCGTGGAAACGAGATCGCCTCTGCCGCCTACACCAATAGGTCCAAGGTTTACATCGTAATCAGATGCGATAATGCAGTATATATATTTTCCGTCTCTTTGCATGTTATTCTTTAATTTTAACTAAGAATAAATTTTTGTTTACTTTTTCCCGGGTCATGGGGATCATCTTATTTTTTGAGGTCTGCCTCGCTGCGGCCGAATAATCCAACACTGTGTGGTAAGCTTTGTTGATTTTGTTAAAGGCATCGTCGTTATCGGTGCCGGGATTTGCATCCGGATGGCAGTTTTTGGCTTTCTCCAGATAAGTCTTCTTAATATCACTCTCTGTGCACTCGTTGATTAGTCCCAACTCCTCAATAGCCTTTTCAATAAGTTCCGGATTAAGTTCTTTCATCTCAATGGTATAGAAACTGTAACAGGGTAGGGGACCAACCAATTTAAAATTTAAAAGCCCATTGAATTCCTCGTCGAGCTTCTCAATCACCTGTTCAAATTTTTCTTTAT
>CAIRSO010000561.1 GCA_903881215.1 uncultured Bacteroidia bacterium | reverse complement strand
GGGCTGCTGCAGTTGCATCTTTAAGTGGCTCCCAGGCCATTTGCAGATAAGCTTTTGCAAGGAGCGATTTCGCCGAGTACTTGTTTGCCCTTCCAACTTCATTTTTTGCCGGCAGATTTTCTACGGCCACCTTAAAATCGTCAGTTATTCTTTGATATGTTTCTGCCAAAGAACTCCTGATATTTTTGAACTCATTCAGATTCGTTTCATCGGTAATAACAGGTACTCCGCCATAATATCGGGCCAATTGAAAATAGTAAAAAGCTCTTAAAAAACTAGCCTCACCAAGAATTCGCTTCTTCGTCTCAGTCGGAATTGCGGATTTTGTGCTTTTTATTTTCCCAATAACAACATTGCACCTTGAGATCCCCATGTATTGCACTTCCCAAACAGAACTAGGTATGCGCGAAAATGCCGTATAGGTATAGTTACTGATTTCCTTACCGGTAGCATCCCAAAAACCTTGGTTTACCAACATTTCATCCGTTCCTGCACGCCCCATCATCAACAAACCTTTGAAATAAGAGCCAAATGCCTTGTTCCCCTGATGACCTGCAATGGGGTCGTAGGCACCGTTCACCGCTAATTCAAAGTCATCTGCGGTCTCAAAGAAATTTCCAAGTACAAGGTTACTTTTTGGTGGTATGTCCAATTGTTTTTCGCAAGCGGAAAACAATATAACCGCAACCATGATATATAGTATTTTTTTCATCTTGTTTTATTTAATGATTAGAACTCAATGTTTACGCCTATTATAAAAGTTGTCGCCCTTGGAAATCCACCGTAATCAATACCTTGAATAAATGGATAGCGATAATCTACCTGGTTTGAAGTGATTTCCGGGTCATACCCTGAATAATTTGTGAATACCGCAAGATTGTTTGCTGCCACATACACATTTGCATTTTTTAATTTGAGAGCCGATGTCCATTTTGAGGGCAAGCTATAGCTCAGTTTGATGGTTTGTAACCGAACAAATGAAGCGTCTTCAACCAAATAGTCCGCAGGACGCAAAGAAGGTACTCTTGCATATTGCTGGCTCGAAGGATTTTGTGGACTCCAACGGTCGATCCAATTAGATGTTTGATTAGCTGAAGAACCAGGGAAGGAGGAAATCCTTGTTTTTGTCGCATTAAGAACTTTATTTCCCAGACTGTATTGAAGCGCAACATCAAGTGTCAAGCCTTTAAATGAGAAACCATTGTTCCACGACCCAAAAATATCAGGGAAGGTGTTTCCCAATACACTCCTGTCAAAACCATTGATTTTCCCGTCTGTATTGATATCCTTGTATTTGATGTCACCCGGTTTTTCGCCCGCACCTGCCGATGGTACTCCATCTTTCACACTTCCATCCGGTTTGAAGTCACCTGGCAAATAAATGCCATCGGTTTGGTAACCATATAGATCATTAACAGAACCTCCAACCTGAAGAATCATTTCATCAGTAGAAATCGCATCATAATTTACATCGATATAGATAGGTTGACCATCATTACCCAATTTCTTAATTTCATTTTTCATGGTCGTTAGATTCAATTTTGAGTTCCAACCAAAACCGCTCTCAATAGTTAAATTATAAGTTGCTGCCAATTCAAATCCTTTATTTTGGATCTTGCCTACATTAAACCAACCAGAAGAAAAACCAGTTGAAATGGTCACGGGAGTCAACAACAAAAGATCTGTCGTATTTTTAACAAAATAGTCGGCTGTAATGGTAAGTGCGTTTTTAAAAAGTCCCAAATCAATACCAACATTGCTCTGGGTAGTTGTTTCCCAGGAAAGATTTTCATTTTCAAGATTCTGAGGACTTATGCCATTAACAGGCTTTCCGTTGAATGTATAGTTTGAGTATTGCTGGTCGAGTAAGGCCCCCTGGATTGGGACATTCGCATTTCCTACCTGACCCATACTTGTTCTTATTTTCAATTCTGAAATTAATTCAGAATCAGTAAGGTAAGATTCCTTTTTAATATTCCATCCCAAAGCTCCGGAATAAAAATCACCCCATTTATCAACCATGAACCTTGAAGTTCCATCCTTGCGGTATGATAAGGTGGCAAGATATCGCTCATCATAAGTGTAATTGGCCCGTGCCAGATAGG
Organism: uncultured Bacteroidia bacterium; assembly: GCA_903881215.1. GTDB lineage: Bacteria > Bacteroidota > Bacteroidia > Bacteroidales > Prolixibacteraceae > CAINVV01. Next base: position 5,085 of record CAIRSO010000561.1, on the reverse strand, counting down.
ATACCATAAAAAGTTCATCGACATTGGAAGAAGCTAAAAACTCTGCTGCCCCCTGCAATGAATTGTACCCGAGCTTTTCATTTTTAAAATCACGCGCCTCAGTCCGGTAGAATTCATTCTTGTTTTTCTGAAATGAAATTCCACTCACTACGTTAAGATTATGCTTTTGAAAATTTTTTGAGAAAGTAAAGTAGTTTTCATTCACAAAATTGGTTGCATTCACACTTGCTGCTGTTCCAACACCATTGTTAAGACTGCCCCATGGGGTTTGTTTTGAATAGAATTGCTGATCTTTCAGGTTGAAAACGTCAATGCCTAAAGTTGTTCTGAAAGACAACCAGTCTACAATTTTGTAATTGGCATACATATTGACAATTGAGCGATTGATGGTTTTATCAAGTTGGGTATTCTTTGCAATATTATCAGGGTTGTTTCTGTACGAAGAACTGTAGCTGTCAAGCAATACCTGGGGAACACCTGCTCTCCGGAAACGTGCCTGGGTATTGTTATCCATCCTGAATGGCGAACCAAACAATGCTGAAATAACCGTTCCGGCAGCAGTGCCTTCCCGTCCATCAGTTGGAACTCCATTGTTAATAATCTTGCTGAAATTCATTGTCGCTCCTACCAATAAATTTTTAGAGAAATTATGGTCGATGGTAGCCCGTGTGGAAAACTTCTGAAAATTGGTTTCCATTAGCACCGATTTATCCTGATTATAAAGACCGTTAATCGCATAGCTTGTTTTATCATTTTTACCCTGCATCGAAAGGGAATGATTTTGTACGATTCCCCTTCGGAAAATTTCATCCTGCCAATTAACATCCATTTTGTCGGTTTCAGAAAACTTGTAAGGTGTTCCATTTGGCGCAGTAAAAAGTGTGTTTGTTGGATTAACTGTTTGCTGGTAAAGCGCGTATTCACTAAAATCCATTACATCGATTCTTTTTTTCATTTCCTGAATCCCATAGTAAGCACTGTAAGTAATACCGGCTTCTCCCTTCCTGCCTTTTTTCGTGGTAATCATGATCACACCATTGGCCCCTCTGTTTCCATAAATTGCAGTGGCTGATGCATCTTTCAATACTTCTACTGATTCGATATCATCCGGATTTATATATGAGAATGAACTCATTTGTGCAGAAAATCCTTCCAAACCGCCGCCTCCTGAAGTACTTACATCACTCATTGGAAAACCATCAACAACGATGAGTGGCTGTGAGCTCCCGCTAACGGAGGATATACCCCTGATATTCATCTTTGTGGCCGCTCCTGGCTGCCCTCCGGTTGAACTTATGGATAAACCTGCCACCTGGCCTTGCAATGCCTCCTCTATATTCGTGATAGGCCTTGACTTAATTGCTTCAGGACTTATCGAAGCAACTGATCCAGTAATGTTAGCCCGTTTTTGAGTTCCGTATCCTACCACAACAACCTCGTCAACACCAACAAATTCCTCTTCAAGAACAACATCTAATTTACGGTTATTCCCTACTTCAATTTCCTTCGATTTTAAACCAATAAACGAATATATCAGTGCAGAAGATGATCCTTTAACCGCAATTTTATAATTACCGTTTAAATCAGTAACGGTGCCATTCGAGGTGCCTTTTTCAACAACTGAGACTCCCGGGATGGAATTTCCCGTTTTATCCTTCACAATACCCGACACAGATATTCCCTGCGCAAAAAGAGCATAAGAATTAAAAAGATTGAGTACTGTAAGTATTAGGATGACATATAATTTTCGACTCATGATCTTGTTTATTTTAAGTTTTAATATTGTTTTCAGCATCTAATCAACAATTTTTAGCGACAACTCGTCAATATAGACACGTGTATTAACAGTGGCATCGCCAACTACTTTTGTAAACCAGAAACTATGATAATTATTAAGTCTTGATTTGCCATCATTGGGAATGTCGGCTTTGAACGATACTTTTTGCCATTCGGTGGTAAGCACCTGACCATTAGTTCCCCAAACGGAGTTATAAGACCATGGAGATAAATTATTGTTCCCTAATTGGAACCAACCTATCGTAATAACACCTGGCTTATCAGCTTTAACCCACATGCTGACAGTATAACTTTTGCCATTTTCTACGGCTATCCTTTTTTCAGCAGGTTTATCACGACTCATTAATTCTGCGCCTCCCCAATTATTATAGTCAAAAGCAGCCGCATACTTGGTTCCGTTTGCACCTCCACTAACAACTACCAATGGGAAACCGGAACCATTCCATGTTTGAATGTCTGTGATCAATCCATCTTCAAAACTTCCGTTATACATTAGTTCCGGAGGCCCGACCTGAACCAGGGCGTTTTTTACGATAGAAGCGATGCTTCCGTCTTCTGCTCTTGTGATTTTAAGAGAAATACCAACAGGTTTGTTCACATCGAATTTGACTGTTGGATTGCGGTCAGTTGAGGTTGCAGGTGTACCTCCTTCAAAAGTCCAGCTCCAAGCAGTGGCTCCACCAATTGATGCATCTGTAAATGTAACAGTCTCTCCAACTTTTATTCTTGTTTTTGATGGAGTGAAATTAGCTACTAAAACAGGAAAAATCTTAAGCGGAAATGTCTTTGTTTCTTTGCTTCCGTCAAAATACTCAACAACCAAAGAGGGAGCAATATTCCCTTCCTGTTTAAAAACTACCCCAACCTCTGCTTTTTCGGAGGTAGCAGGTTCTCCTCCCGGGAAAATCCACGTTCGCTTTTCAACACCGAGAGACATGTCGATAAAAGTCAACATATCTCCCCCTGCAACAGCCTTATTTGCTGAAACAGTTGCCATTAATTCTTTTGTTTCCTCTGGCTTTTTTCCATAATCCATTTCACAGGCATTCAGTAAGAACATCCACACGAATGAGAGAAAGAGAAAGTACTTCAAAGAAGTATTCTGTTGCAATAACGATTTGTTTTTCATAATTTTAATTTAATTAAATCCTTTATTTACATTAATTTTCATATTGGTTGATTTTGAATCCATTTTGATAGTCCCCATGTCTCCATCAAGTGATAAGTAGGTATTGCCCTCTATTGAAACCTGGTTACAATTCTCAATCCTGAGATTTGGTACTTCAGGAAATAGTGGCGGGTATTTTTGGGTTTGTGTTATTCTATTTTCTTCAATAATTAATCCATCAACAGAGACTGCCCGCAAAATTGAAGCGTCAAAAGTGTTAATCGTGTTATTACGGATAATGATATTCCGACTGTATTTCCCCTGAATGTCAAGGAGATTATCATACTCGGGATCAATCATAATGATAGACTGTGCTCCATTACCTCCATACGCACAATTTTCAAACGTATTGTTTTGAATAATTAAACTGTCGCACGGACCAGACTCGTTCCACAATCCCAAATCACCGGCGATGAGGAGGCTTGCCATTTGTGAAGAAAAATAATTGTTCCGGACAATGACTCTCCTGGGAACTGAAATGAGAAAGCTCCGGGCCCGGTTGTTGCGCACAATATTGTTTTCAAGTAATGCTGTTGGGTACCAGGAAATATTTTCGATACCATAATATTTTTCGACTTTCCCTTTAACTGATTGATTAAAGGTTAGGATGGAAATCTTTTCGTTAATTCTTTCAACATTGGTTAACATCAAGCTATTGGTCGTTGGTATCAATGAGTTATTGATGATTCTAACGCTGTCGCCTGCTTCACCGAAAATATAATCGTTTTGATGCGGATGATAGGTTTCCACTGCCACGCGATAATCATCCAGAATTTTATTTACCCTCACATAGGTGCCGTGAATATTCGTGGCATCATCCAGCATATTTTCGAAAGTACAGTTGCGGATAATTATCTCGCCTTTGCAATTGCAAAAATGGGTGGCATCAGCTGTAGTAGTAACCATTCGGCCTTCACCTTCTTTAAGCACCACATTAAATCCATCCAGTGTAATATTCTCGCAGCGCTCGGCAATCAGTCCCATAGCACCGGCGTGATAAACATTGACATTATTAAATGCTAGATTTTTACTTTTAAACAATCGAAATGCAGGGCTGGTGCGGTTATAAAGGTATTCCCCCTTGAAGCAAAAAACCGATCCAATGGGAGGAATATCCTGTGAATTGCCCGATAAGCGAATTAAGCCCTTTTTTATTTCCTCAGCAGAAATCGTGTTTTGTTCCAATTCGTATTTTACCGTATTGTAATATGGAGCCTTTGTAACAGGATTCCACAAAATATTCTCGCCTACCGGTAAATCATAACCTTCAGGAATGGCAAACCGAAATCCGTATTTTTTTTCATAGGGGGAATCCTCGCGCTCCAGACTTAAAAACAAATGACCATACTGGACTTTGTATGGTGTCGAAACCTCGATATCAAACGACTTTTTTACAGGATCATTAGCCACTACGTTCCCTTCCAAACAAAATGGCACTTTCCAATTGATGCTTAGGTTTTTTATGCAAAGGTTTTTACTGTCTTCAATGATGAAGGGAATCATTTTCCCATGAAAAATAAACTCTGAACCATTCCCGTCAATTTCAAGTTCATCAACACCAATGAGTGGGAATGCCGTCCTTTTTAATCCATTTTCATTGTTAGTAATTGCACAATATTTATCGGGTGCAAGAGTTGGGTAAAAATGATAAGTTCCTTTTGGAAATTCCAGTTTCCTGATTCCCTCTTTTTTACACTTTCTGATTGCTTCAAGCACTACAGGTGTAGCATCGCAGGTATTGTCAATACCAAGTTCCTTAAGATTAAGGCTTTGTATCACTCTTTCATTTTTACAACCAGTATTCAGGACTATAAAAAGCAATAACAAAATGATAATTTGATTATTCATAAATTTGGTTCTTGTAACTTTGGTGGAGCACTAAACAGTTCAAATGTAGATGAGGAGAAGAGAAGTGCATATATGCATTTGTAACATGATTGAGTGCAGATGTAACATCTTAATTCTGCATGAGGAAAACATGCATTACACTCTTGCTAATTAGTCAGTTAGCGAGTAGTTATCCAAATGTATCATTGTTGTAGCCTATTGTAACATTGTTGATTTCAATGCATAAAACTTGAGCGATAGTACTAACTTAGCGATCCTGATCCGATTTTTCC
>CAIRSO010000560.1 GCA_903881215.1 uncultured Bacteroidia bacterium | reverse complement strand
TGATAAGGAAACATTCTGTATAAAATTACTGCAATATGGAACTACACCTGTCAAGAAAGGAGATGAAAGCCTTTACAAAATCAGTGTAAAATCCAGTGCAGGAGAGTCAATCGATTTTACTGCCAAGAATGTTTCTGACAGAATTTTCATTAAAAGTTCTGACTCTCAGAAAATTGAAACTTTTTTCAATGCTGGGGGAAAAATATCTTTTTATATGGTTACTGATTCAAAGAGTTCGCCGGCAAGCTACTCCTTTACAGTAGATGGTCCTCATGGTTTCAGTGAGGCCATGAAAAAAATCAGCCAATAAAAGATGGTTCAATTTTGTTTACCTTGCAGCTTTTACAAATAATATTTGCAAAATGGATATGGAGGATATTTTCCAAAAAATTGGGACATCACAAACCCTAAGTCAAAAGATAGAGCGTAACATTGAACGTGCTATACGGGAGAAAAAACTACCAATTGGAGCCAAATTGCCACCGGAGCGGGAGCTTTGTGAAATGTTTGCTGTTAGCAGAACTGCCCTGCGCGAAGCACTAAGACGTCTTAGCGCCAGAGGATTGATCGAGATCAAGAAAGGTAGTGGTATGGTTGTTACCAAAATTGATATCAAAGATGCCATCAGTTCGCTGAATCTTTATTATGATCTCAAATTTGACGATCAGCTAATACGTCAAATCATCGAGTTGCGCCTGGCATTTGAACCTGAAATTGCTAAAATGGCTGCCATTAACAGAACCGACGATGATCTGAAGAATCTGGAGACCAATCTGGTTGATTTTGGGAAATGTAACCCGGACAATACTCAGCTGGAATCTGATATCGATAATAAATTTCATCTCTGTCTTGCGCGAGCCACCACCAATCCATTTGTGATCGTGACCATGGAACCGGTTTACAATCTGCTTCCGCGGATGCGGAATTTTATTTATGCCAATATTGAAGGGGAGAAGGAGATCACGTTAGGATATCACAAGGAAATCGTCAATGCCATCAGAGAAAAGGATGCCGACCGGTCGTACGAAAAAATGCAGGCACACCTGGATCGCAACATGCAGGTATACAATAAATTTCTTAAGCAGTTCTAGTATTTCTTACTTTAGGCAATAGCCGTAAATGACAATATAATGACACACGGCACCAATCAATACGAATACATGGAAGATGGCATGGTTGAATTTTAATCCTTTGATCTGGTAAAAAAGGGCACCAAAGGTGTAAGCCAATCCACCGGCAAGCAACCAAATCAACCCAGCTGTTTCCATACTGTTAATCAAAGGTTTTATAGCAATTACGATGACCCAGCCCATCAGGACATACATGACAGTTGAAAGCTTGGGGAAAGTTCCAATAAAGAAGAATTTGAGAATAATTCCGGTGGAACCGATCAGCCATACTGCGATCAATACAGGGATACCCCAGACAGGTGGCAAGGTTAGCAAACTGATAGGCGTATAGCTTCCGGCAATGGTCAGATAGATGGCACTGTGATCAAATACATTGAGGTTTTTCCTTTTCTTCGGACTATTGGCCGAATGGTACAAAGTTGAGGCCAGGAACATCGTGGTAACACCAATTCCATAAATTAAAAAAGCGATAAAAATTTTTGGCGATTGAAGATTAAATGCCTTTATCAGCAATACTACTGAACCGATTATTGACATGATTAAGCCAAAACCATGGGTCAGTATGTTCAAGCGCTCTTCCTGGTCAGTATATAGTTTTTCCAAGGGTAAAATCGATTTGCTTATTGTTTGGTATTTAGCGGATTGCTTGATTCTTTATAAAACTGATTCTGCAATTCTTCAATTTTATTGGAGCTTTTTAGCTTTTTTATTAACTGTGCAAGCTGAACTGCATCCGATTCAACAATCAATTTACCAAGTTCAGCACTGCTTTTTGTGGCATCCCCGGCGTAATGATTTGGATATTGAGCATACCACCAAATACCCGTATATTGAAAAGGAACGTCAGCCAATCTTTTCTGATTTTCTCCGGATTGTGTCCCTGCCAGTTCTGATTTTACCAGGTCGGGTCTGATGAACCGCATCATGGATGTTTCCATCTCGTCGGCATGACCCCCGGTTTTGGTTTGTCTCAAAGCTTCGATTTTTTTTAAAACATCCTGACTTTCATTCGGTTGAAAGAACACCAAAACGTAATCTTTCGGACTGTTCAGCTGTGACATGCAAAAGTACCTGAGAAAATCATTGTTCCCTCCATGGCCATTGACGATGATGATCTTTTTCAATCCGTTGCGGGAGAGCTCTTCGCACGTTTCCTGAAGCATCTTCCAAAGAAGATCAGGGCTATAGGCGATGGTTCCTGGTTGATGTTTGGCCTCATTGATCTGGCCTGCATAATAAGTTGGAAAAACAACACAATACTCCTGCTCTGCAGCAGTAAATGCTATCTTTCTGCATTCAAAAATGTCCGTTCCAAGGGGTAGGTGAGGACCATGTTTCTCCAGAATTCCTAACGGAAGAAGGCACACTCCTGAAGATTGTTTTACGGCCTTTACAAAATCAGGCGCAGTGAGTTCATCGTAGCTGCAGGATAGCTTAGATTCAGGTTTTGTCTGAGCAGTTACATTGAAGAAACAGATCAACAAGCAAATAGCAATAAGATTTCTCATGATTTAAACTATTTAATTTTACTTCAATTCTCGTTTTAGCATTTCAATAATTTCCGAAAATCTGCTGACACGCCAATTAGCAGCCGATTGATCCTGGTGTTCTGACCCGGGTCCATTGTAAGCTATGCAATATATGCCTGCAGCCAGGGCGGCCTTGATTCCATTGGTTGAATCTTCTATGATGAGACAATTTTCTTTTGGAATGCCCAATTTCTTTTGAGCAAGTAGAAATATTGCCGGATCAGGCTTTCCTGCTCCTGCTTCAGTGCAGTCTGCAATGATATCAAAAAATTGTTCAAGATGCGTTTTGGCCAAAACAACTCTGATCACTTCAATTGTTGAGGAAGAAGCCAGGGCCATTTTTATTTCTTTCTTTTTCAACCAGTTCAGTAGGTCAACTACTCCCGGCATGGGCTGAATTTCAGGCAATGAGCTAAAATACTGGATAACAGATTCTTCCGTAATCCTGACCAATTCATCGATTGGGTGAGGTAATTGATGTCTTTCTTTGATATTGCTCCACATCGCCGGATTTGAACAGCCTTGATAAGAAACATGCTCTTCATGATCGATCTCTACGCCAACCTTTTGAAAAAGCTCTTTCTCAATAACTTTATATAGGTTCTCGCTATCTATCAATACTCCGTCCATGTCGAAAATAAAAGCACGGATCACGGGTAAAAGCATGGGGTAGAATTTTTACTAAAAATAAGCAAATTAACCAAGAAGGGATAAAGGATAAAGTTAAAAGGATAAAGTACTGTGCTCCGGGAATTGGTGGCTTTATCAAAAAGTTATGATTTGTGGTTATGAGTTATGGCATTTGTAACAGATTTAATTTTAACCAGAGTATTTAGAGTCCAGTACTTTATCCTTTTAACTTTATCCTTTATCCTTTCAGTAGGTGAGGCAAACAACCTGCCCATCCAGAACACTCACCAACAACCTTCGTTTTCCTATAGGAGTGATTGAATTGATGAGTGCATTAGAGACTTTGTGTTTCCATTCAACGAGATGCGTTTTTTTGTTGATAGCTACAACCATGCCGGATGAAGTAGGAACGAATACATTGTTTCCAGATTCGATAATGGGAGAGGGAGCAATATCATACCCAAGTTCAGCAAAACATTCCCAAGCCAATTTCTGATCTTCTGTATCGGTAAAAAAGGCATCAACATTGCCGCCGGTCATATTTTTGATGTAGACAAGTTTATGATCAGAGGAGATCCCAATAGACTCCCGGCATGAATATTTCTCCGAATCCCAGATTTCTTTTCCGGTCTTCTCATCCAATGCGGTCATACGGCGATCGGGAGCAACCAGAAAGATTTTGCCATTAGCGGCCACCGGCCATACTGCTGCAGGCGAAAGCATGCGGTTGCTGTATTTCTCTCTCGCCCAGTTTAATTTCCCGGTGCTCTTATTTAGGGAATAGAATGTGTTTCCCCATGAGCCGAAACAGACATCATTTTTAAGAATTAGCGGTTTACATTCAACAAAATTTTCAACTCCTTCAAACTGCCACAACAGCTTCCCATCGGTAAGGCTGATGCATCGGAACGATCCATCGGAAGACCCGATGAATACCCGGCCATCTTCAATGGCAGCAGATGCCACAATGGGTTTGATTGTGGGATGCATCCAGAGTATTTTGCCCGTTTTAAAATCCAGACAATAGATGTTATGGTCGGTAGAAGCACAAACTACCTTATTCTTACTTATCGCTGGGGTGGAAAAGATTTTTCCTCCAGTAAGAAAACTCCAGATTTTCTTTCCGGACTTAATATCCAGGGCCACAATTTCTCCGGCTGTATTGCCGTAAATGGCCAAATTCTTTTTGGAACTTATCCCAGTTCCTATGTCACTCTTATCCTGTATCTTCCAAAGTTCTTTGACATTTGGAAATTTCTGGTTGCTGGAATAGTCAGGTCTTGGAAAATTTTTAGCGGGGTTGGTATTACTGGACTTGTTGTAATCAGAGTTAATGCGTAAGCCAATACCTACCGGGATTTTGCACCACACAGGGAGGGTTTTCCCCGAAGAGAGGCGTTCGCTGTAATACATGGTATCCTTTTCGATGGTAACCAGGTTATAGCCAACTTCAGCTGTTTTGGTCTGAAGGTTAGAACGTCCCATGATTCCTGGAATTCCCTCATAATTATAGAGGTGATTCCTGTGGCCATGGCCCAGAAGTGTGGCCTTGATGTTAACGGAATGTAGTCTGTCAGTAATTTCATACCAATTCGAGAGGGACTCATCCAAAGGGTAATGGTTGACAAAAATCACCGGTTGATCAGGATTCTTTTGGTTCTTGAGAACTGAATCAAGGAAAACAATCTGTTCTCGGGGAACCAGGCCGGGTGCCATTCGCATGTTGGGTCCGGAGGCGGTGCCGATAAAATGGAAGCCATTTTTTTCGAAAGAAAACATCTCGGATCCGAAAATAGTCACAAAACTATTGTTTCCACTTTCCGACCATTTGGAGTCGTGATTTCCCGGTAAGGTATAGGAAGGTATTTTTAGTTTGTCAATGATTCTTTTGGCTTGAAGCAACTCATCATCTGAACCAAATTCAGTAATATCTCCGGTGAGAAGTACAAAATCAATATCTTTTTGGGTGTTAATGTCTGCAACAGTCTTTTCAAGATCGGATGATGCAGTTTGACCACCAATGTGGGTATCAGTTATATGAGCAAAGCGAAATTTCTGAGCGGAAACAATTCCAATTTGAAAGAGAAACAGACAAAGGGGAAATAGTATTTTCATCGTATTTACATTTAAGTTTTCTTCAAAATGGACAACGGTCTAAGTTGTAATATTCAACGATCTCGTCTTGCTTTCCTAATCCAATCGTTTACCCCTTGCCGGATTTTCTTTGCGACGTCTTTTTGGAAATGCGGATCATTAATTAGCTTTTCATCTTCTTCATTGCTCAGGAAGGCGACTTCAACCAGACAGTTTGGGTATTCAGTCGGGCCACTTAATGAAAAATTGAAGCTGCCAATATTTCCAAAATCGTTGAGTCCCAGCTTCATCAGCCTGTCTAAAATAGCAACTGATAGTGGTTTAAATCCAATGTACCGGTAATATGTGCTTACCCCTCTCGCCGCAGTATTAGAAGAGGCATTGTGATGGATGCTGATCAGAAGATCTGGATTGGCCTCACGAAGTAATAGTGTGCGATCAATCATGCTTACATCAATATCTTCATTTCTGGTCATGTAAACATCTGCACCATATCTCGTAAGCTCTTTTTCCAGATATTTTGCGATCTGAAGATTTCGAAGTTTTTCCTCAACTCCTGTTTTTACTCCTGTTGCTCCTGTTCCAGTGCCGCCATGCCCTGCATCTATGGCAATCTTAAGATCTCTCATAGCCAAGTGCTCAGGTTGTTGGTTGACAGCAATGACCAAAGTTTTCTTTCGGTACGAAATGGAATAGCCCCAGTTCTGCGCATGTTTTAATTCAATTGTTACACGAAAAAGCTCATCCGCAACTTGTTCGTGATAAACATTTTTAATCTCTCTTGCAGTTTTTAACTGAGTAATCCAGTTGGTGTTTCCGGTTGCACCATAAATATCAACAACGATACGTGAAGGATTGATTAGCTGAATGCTTTGATAGGGTAACCGCTCATCTAATCCGATGGATAAATAGTCCTTTTTTTCATCTCCCAAAACGGTCCATGATGAGGTGAGTTGATAGTTATTTCTCTTGTATTCTCCATTTAAAAGAACATTTTCTTTGGGAATAAAAGCATGATGATTGGGCGCCAGACGAACAATATAATCATCTTTGAGACTATCGATTACCTGAACGACAATGGCAGTATCCAGGTAGGTCATCTTTGCCCCACCGAGACGATCAATACCCGGGCCGAATTTTAAATAGGGCAGTTTACCTTGTGTTATTCCTGTCAAAACTTTCTCCCTGCACACCTGAGTAGTGTCACTCTGGGCACACAGTATATTGAAGTAAAATATCGATAAAACAATTATTACTGCTTTCATCCTGATGTCTCTTAAAATCTTAATCATTGTTAGCTTGAACGGTTGATAAAGTTTCTGCTATAATATTTGCAGAAAATGTCTTTATTGCTCTGGCGAGTTGCCAAAAGTAAACTGGTCTGACTTCCAAAAAATAAGGGGAGGACTGCTAGCAAATCCTCCCCTTTTATCAAATCAACTATAAATTTTAGATCAGCTATTACCAGCCCGGATTCTGTGTCAGTTCAACACCCTGGTCGAGATACAATTTGATCTGGCCCAGAGGTATCCAACTCAGGTATTGTCTTTCATAAAATGGATCACCGCTAATCCAGTCTCTGTTCTGGGCCGAAGTAATTGACCAGATTCCAAAGATATATCCTCCCGTGGTTGGTGCAACATAACTCGTTGTTGGATTTTTTGGAGAGGCAGGATTCCATAGTTTGGTTGTAATGGATGACCATTTTACTGATGAAGGGTATTCTGCAATGTCAACCCAGGCACCTAAACATAGATTACTCGGATTAGCGAAGGAATTTACACTGGTCTTATCCGCCTTCAAATATTCGAATTTTTTCCATCTGCGTAAATCATTGTTCCGTTTGCCCTCCATCATGGTTTCGATACGACGTTCGCGACGCACTTCCCAAATCAAAGGAGAAACTGAAGGATCCCGATCGGGATCATCCATGATTACACCATTTACGGAGAGGCTATTTCCGGCCAAAGTAACATTGGGTAGTCTTTTCCCATTGAAGGATCTTGCGCGTAACCTGTTGATTGATTTATCAAAATCTGCCTGAGTTACGGCCAAACCGCCTACTGTACCAAGTTCTACTGCTGCTTCAATATAGTTTACCATTACTTCTCCGAGCCTCATGATTGGTGCATCAGTAACATTTACACTGCTTAATGAAGTTAAGTCACCAGGATCTGCCGCTGCATCCAAAAACTTCCAAATGCAAATTCCGGAGGTGCTGTATGCGGCATGAATTCCATTTATGCGCAAAGAATCAACGACAGTATAATTCAAACGTGGATCACGATTTTGATAGGCGATTTTAAAACGCCTTTTACCATTGTCGGAGGCATAGTTGAACAAGGGTGATTGTTTGATGGGAAGACCATCAATGGACAGATAAGATTCGAAAGCATCTTTTGACATACCCGTCTGAGGTTCCCTGTTGTTGTAACTCATCAAAGCGTGCGTGGTCATGGCTGTTTCGTATTGACGGAAGAAGATCACCTCTTTGTTGCTTGCGAGATCTTTGGAAGAAAAAATGGCCCTGTAGTTGTTCTCAATAGCGTATGTGCCAACTGCTCCGTCAATGATCTGGCCGGCAGCCCATTTTGATTTTTCAAGACAGGTTTTTGCCAATGCGGTATTGTTCTGATTGTATTTCAGATAGGTGCCGAAATAGAGCAATCTGTCTGCCATTAAGCCCAATACGGTGGCACGATTTACCTGTAGTGCTCCATCCGTCAGTCTTACATTGGTAGCAGCGAATTCAAAATCCTCAATGATTTTTTGAACAATTGTTGCCAGAGGATCGCGTTTTTTGTACAAGGCGGCATTGTCAGCAATATCCAGAGGCGTTTCATACCATGGAACATCCCCGAATTTCTGGGCCAGGTCTGAGTATTCCAGGGCTCTGAACATGCGGGCGATTCCTCTCCAATGATTTTTAGCGGCATCGGCCATTTGTACCCGCTCCAGCCTGTCAATTAAGATATTGACCTTTCTGACATAAGTGAATGTCCATGAGCCGTTGGTGGCTGCAGTTGTTTTTGTCCAGGCTCCTAAGGTAGTAAAATCATCATTCATTGTTTCTCCGGAGAAGAACTTGCCCCAGGTAAAACCGCTGCCATAACCTGTAAAATAGTCGGTGTAGCAGTTTTGTGCATACAAGCGTACATTCGATTCGGAGACCCAGAATCCATCATCTGTGAGCGTAGAAAGGGGTGGCTTGTCCAGGAAATCCGAACAACTCGTCGCGAAAAGCGTCGTAAGTGTTAGTATAAGGAATAATCTTTTCATGATAATATCTATTTTAGTTTTTTACTAAAAGGTTAATTGAACTCCGAACGAGAAGGTTCTGCGGTATGGATAACCACGACCAAACATACGGGAGTCTGCAGTACTATGCAATCCGGTTTCAGGATCAAGAGGGACGTTGCCCAAACCATCCAATTCAAAAAGGTTTTCAGCACTTAAGTAAACCCTGAATTTTTGGAGGTATACCATTTTTGCAATTTTAGGCGAGAGAGAATAACCCAATGTTACATTCTTCAACCTGCAATAGGACATATTCAACAAATATTTGGTTTGAGTCTGGAAATTGTATAAGCTTCCTCCTTGTGCAATGTTTGCTGGACGTGGATAATAGGCTGTTGTATTATCTGTTGTCCAATAATCCATTTGGTGTGCATACCATGCTTCAGAGGCGTCCCATCCGGGGATTGCTGTGTTTCCGGTTGCCCAGTATTTTCTGGATCCTACACCTTGAATGAATACATCCACATCAAAACCTTTCCAGTCTGCATTAAGGCGTAACCCATAAAGGTAGCGTGGCTGGGAATTACCGATGATAGATAAGTCGCCATGATCACTCAAGGTATTGATCCCATAACCAATTTTATTATCACCATTCAAATCGGAATACTTTACATCACCTGGTGCAAATGTAAATCCACTGGTTTCAAGCAAAGTTTGTGGAGCGAATTCTGGTTTTAATACGTATTTGTTGGTCGTGGTATTCAGGTCAAAATCTGAGGCCTGAAAGATTCTGTCTGTGGTATATCCCCATATTTCACCGATTGTTTTCCCTTTGTAATTGTTGTAAATGTTCGGATCAGATGACTCAGCAAATTTAGAGATTTTGGTTGTATAGTCAGATAAACTGGCAGACACCAAAATATGAAGATCGTTTTTGAATGTATGGTTATAATCTATTGCGATCTCAAATCCGTTGGTAGTCAACTCGCCGTAATTTACCATAGGTGAACTTCCACCGAAGGAGCTTGGAACAACCTGACCGGCACCCAACATGTCAAGCGTTTTTCTTTGAAACCAGTCGAAGTTAATTCCCATTTTATCATTAAAAAGACGGGCATCGGCACCAAAGTCAAGTGTCTGAACTGTTTCCCAGGTCAAATTTGGGTTCAGGGTTGTTGGAACACCTGCATAAGAAGTATTTTTGTTGCCAATTAACCAGGAAGATGTTCCGACGCCGATATTCGACAGAAACTGTCCGGATGGCACATCCTGGTTGCCAACTCTACCCCATGAAGCTCTTGGTTTTAATGAGGTTATGTAAGGTTTCAGAGATTTCATAAATGGTTCTTCCGAGATACGGTAACCTACTGAAACGGAAGGGAAAAATCCCCACTGATTGTCGCCAAAGAACTTGGAGGTTCCATCGTAGCGACCGTTGAATTCAAGCAGATAGCGATCTTTGAACGCATAATTGAAACGACCAAAGAAACCGGAAATGGCATATTGCGAATGCGCACCGGATACAAATTGGTCGCCTGTTGACAAAGCGATTTCGGGATGGGTATAATCAAGTACTCCCTTCCTTTGTGACCAGTGGTATTTGTATTCTGAAGATTCAATATTGGTGCCTACCATTGCCTTAAAGCTATGCTCCTTGATACTTTTTTCGTAAGAAATAGTGCTGTTTAGCACATATCCTTCAGTACGGGCATCATCGCTTGATACATAATCGTAGGTGGTTGTATATGCCTTGTACATGGTGGTTGGGTCCACTACGTTGGCAGCATTTGGGGCTGTATAAATATCCAGGGCATATGGTATTCCACCTGTGGTATTGTTCCCTTCATGATTTGTGATATAGGTGTAGTCAAAATCAATAGACAAACCCTTAATTGGTTTGATGGTCGCACCCATTGAATAGCGGTTGTACCATATATCCTTTGTTTGGTATTTGGCCTGCTCAAATTCATTAACAGGATTCCTAAAAGGTAATCCCTGGAAAGTACCATACAGATAAGATGGTTGCCAGCGATACAAGGTAAATAAAGGTGTATAAGTGCCACCACTTAGAGAGAAAGGCGTTGCGAAATCCGTTTTAGATAATTGAGTCCTAAGTCTGATTGACAGCCATTTGTTGACATCAGAATTGATATTTGCATTGATATTGTAGCGGTTGTAGGTATCAGGTTTGGCTTTAAAGATACCCGTCTGATCAAGATAGCCCAAACTAATGTTGTAACTAGTTGCTTTAGAGCCACCACTTACTGAAAGGTTTTGATTTTGTTGTGGAGTCCATTTGCTAAAGAACAAATTGGCGATATCCCAATCGCGGTATGCTTCCATGTATCCATTGTACATTTCAAAGTCACGGCCACGTTCCATTTCTCTGGATAATCCTTCTCCTTTGCCATAGGTTTCGGACCATGTTTTCATCTTTGCAATGATTTCATCGTTGTACCGGAGACCCCCGATTGTCCCAACATATACTGCGGAGGGATTGTTGTGGCGTGCAGCAGTAAGATAAGCCAAACCACTCTGCCATGCAGGTGCCATCTCCGGGAGATTGGCAGGAGTTGCCCAGGCGTAGTTGTTTGAATAACTAACCCTGACACCTTCGTCTTTTTTGCCAGTTTTTGAAGTAATCAATATTACTCCAAAAGCAGCACGGGCACCATAAATCGCTGTAGATGCCGCATCTTTTAAAACGGATATAGACTCAATATCTTCTGGATTTATGTAGTTAAGGTCCGGAATTGGGACGTTATCCAGCAAAATCAATGGTGTGGCGGAAGAATTCAAAGATCCGGTTACACCACGGATTGTGATGGATGGAGCCGCTCCAATCGCACCTGTTGTTGTGGTGACAATCAAACCTGGTGTTGAGCCTTGAAGTCCACGTCCAACGTCAGTAATAGGTCTGGATTTTAATGTTTTCTGGACATCAACCGTTGAAACTGCACCTGTAAGATTGGCTTTCTTTTGTGTGCCGTATCCCACAACAACCACCTCTTCAACCTGTGACATATCGGATTCAAGATCAATGGTAATGTTTGAAACTCTTCCTGGTTTAACATCTTTGGTTTTCATTCCAATAAAGCTCACCGAAAGAGACGATTCCGGTGCAATTGAAATCTTGAAGTTGCCGTTGGTATCCGTTATCGTTCCATTGGATGTACCCTTTTCTACGATGGTTACACCTACAAGAAGTTCTCCGGTTGCATTGTCGCGAACAGTTCCGGTGAGTGCTCGCTTTTGCGCGAAGGTCAACTGAGTGACCATGCACAAAATGAAAAAGAGTGCTAATGTTTTTTTCATTTCATTTTGTTTTTGTTTTTAAGTAATTCATTGAAATTTTCGTTTTATGCATTGCTGAACTTCCGTTCAATTGAGATTCTGTTCTCTTTTACATAAGAAATGTTCGATTAGATTGATGGTACTAATGTAACAAATTTTTACATAAATTAAGTTTTTTGTAAGATATACT
>CAIRSO010000559.1 GCA_903881215.1 uncultured Bacteroidia bacterium | reverse complement strand
TGATAGGTGGATAAATTCATGAAAATTGACGAATTAGTTGGCAAGTCTGCGGAAATCAGGTTAAGAATTATTGAAACGGCACTCCGTGCGGGGAAGGGCCATGTTCCGCCGGCTTTTTCATGGGTTGAAATAGGCGTTGCGCTATTTTATGGGGGTGTACTTAAAATCAATCCATCCGAACCAAATTGGCCAGATCGAGACCGTTTTATTCTTAGTAAGGGACATGGATGTCTTACCTTATATTCAATTTTATCTGACTTGGGTTTTTTCTCAAAGGATGAACTCGAAAACTTCTGTGGAGATGGATGTATGCTGGCCGGTCATCCAGATCCCAATATTCCTGGAGTTGAAATTGTATCAGGATCTCTCGGACATGGCCTTGGAATAGGCGCCGGCATGGCTATGGGCTTAAAGATCCGCCGCAAAGATTCTTTTGTTTATGTAGTGTTAGGTGACGGCGAATGCCAGGAAGGATCGGTCTGGGAAGCAGCTATGTTTGCCAGTCATCACCGGCTTAACAATCTGGTTGCCATTGTGGATCGTAACCGCCTAGGCGCCACTACTTTCACGGAAGATTCTCTTTCTCTTGAGCCCTTCACCAAACGGTGGCAGGCGTTTGGCTGGGAAACACTGAAAGTAAACGGGCACAACCTAGGGCAGTTGATTGATAACCTATCGCGAGCAAAGCAACGGACTTCTACACAGCCGCTCGTAATTATTGCCGATACAACCAAAGGCAAAGGTGTAAGCTTTATGGAAGGGTCGCCCCTATGGCACCATCGAATGCCAAAGGGTGAAGAAATTCAGGATGCCTTAAAAGAATTGAACAAGTTTAAGATGCAAGAAAATGACGGAAACAGGGGATAAAGTATAATGATCATTGATTTCAGAGATGCTGTGTTCAATGCCGTTGAGGAAATCATGTCAAAAGACAAAGATGTCCTTGTCCTTTACAATGACATGGGTGCCATTGGACTAGACAAGATCAGAGATGAGTTCCCTGGTCGAGTAATTAATGCGGGCATTGCGGAACAGAACATGGCAAGTGTGGCCGCAGGCTTAGCGATGACCGGCCACCGGGTATTCATCTATGGGATAATAGCACATATTTTTTCTCGTGGTTTTGAGCAGATCCGAAACGATATTTGCTGCCCAAACCTACCGGTAACTATACTCGGAGTGGGCAGTGGTTTATCCTATGGCACTGATGGACCTACCCACCATGGGGTACAGGATGTAGCGGTCTTGCGGACGCTTCCAAACATGACCATATACAACCCTGCCGATAGTGTTTCCGCGCATGCATTACTAAAACTGATAGGTGAATGTGGTGGTCCTGGCTGTATCCGAATGGACAAAGAACAATTACCGGCGCTCTATGGTCAGGAAGCGGATTTTCGTACTGGTTTTAACATACTGCATAAAGGTTCAGACATTGCACTATTGGCCACAGGGGTTTTGGTTCACCGTGCCATAGAAGCAGCTCAGCAACTTGCAGATGAAGGGATCAGCGTGCGAGTGATAGATATCTTTCGTCTCAAACCGATAGACAGCGATGCTCTCTACGCTGCGATTAAAGATGTGAAAGCTGTTTTAACGGTGGAAGAAAATTCACCGATAGGCGGTCTGAATAGCATAATCGCT
>CAIRSO010000558.1 GCA_903881215.1 uncultured Bacteroidia bacterium | reverse complement strand
GATTCTCTTCATTGGTAAAGTATTGCTATTACAAATCTATAATAAAATGATTTAAAATAACCGTTTCTAAATAATCATTCCTTATATATGGCTATTTTTGGAACCGGCATCGTCAAGGATGTTCGAAATTTTAAATCAATGACAGAAAGAGATATCATAGGCATTTTCGGTACCATGAATGCAGGGAAAAGCTCCCTGATGAACCTTATTACGCAACAGGAAAGCTCTATCGTGGATGCTACTCCCGGAACTACTGCAGATACGCGGATTACGATGATGGAACTGCATGGGATTGGCCCGGTCAAACTTATGGACACCGCCGGATTTGATGAGTTAAGAAACCTTGGCGATAAAAAGAGGAAAAAGGTTTCTGCCGCACTAAAAGAATGTGATCTGGTATTGGTTGTCATCGATCCGGCTTCACCCGGTTTGCCTACCGTGAAGCTGCTTTTGGAAGAGGCATTGTCCGAAGAGAAACAAATCTTGATCGTTTACAATCTCTTTGCATCTGCCGATGAAATCAAAATTGATTTATGTGAAAAGAATTTGCCGCTTCTGAATCAATTCCAACAAATCAGGATTTCAGCCCTGAAACCTGAAAATAGAAGTGCCCTCTTGGAATTTCTCCTTCAGCATTACATCCCCAAAAACAACCCGACGCAACTGTTGCCATTTGTTGAACAGGATGAGTTTTATATCCTGAATATTCCGATGGATGAAGAGACTCCGCCGGGAAGGTATCTTCGCCCTCAGGCAATGGCTGAGGAGTACATCACACGTAACTGGGGCTTTCCTGTTTCCTATCGGATGAATCTGGGGAAAGCAAGATCGGGCGATCCGTCCGAAAAGGCCCGCTGGGAAAGCTTCCTCGGTAGTTTTGGACGCAGGCCCAAAGTTATCATCACTGATTCGCAGGCTATGGACATCATGAAGAGCTGGTCGCCTGAAGACATTGGGTTGACTACCTTTTCGATCATGATGATCAATTATATGAGCCGGGGAAAGCTGGCTGAATTTGCCAATGCTGTCAAAACCGTTGATACCTTAAATCCTGGCAACACCATCATGATTGCCGAAGCCTGCAACCACTCCAGGATCAAGGAGGATATTGGTACCGTACAGATCCCAAATGTGATCAATAAACAGTTTCCGGGTGTACATGTCAAGCATATTTTTGGCAGGGAATGGCCTGAAACCGAAGAACTCAAAAGTGTCAGGCTGGTCATTCATTGCGGCGGCTGCATGATTACACCACAGCGGATGGCAGCCAGGTTGCGCGATTTGGGAAAACTGCAAATTCCTGTTACAAATTATGGGATTTTTCTGTCCTATGTGCAAGGAAAAGAAGTATTGGGAAAAGTACTAGAACCCTGGAAAATAACTACATTATAAAAACAAAAAATCCTGCATCTGCAGGATTTTTTGTTTAAGAATATAATACTTCGCTTACTTCGTAACTCTTTCCAGCTTCTTAAGCATTGAGAACATGAATGCAGCCGAAAGCAGACAGCAAATAATAAAAATAGACCACAGCATCCAGAGATCAATTCTGCTCCAAAAGAAACTTCCTACAACAAGCAACTTGTTTCCAACCGCTGTAGCAAGCAACCATCCGCCTTGCATTAATCCCTGAAAGCGGGGAGGGGCAACTTTTGAAACAAATGAGAGCCCCATCGGACTAAGAAACAACTCTGCAATGGTGAAAATCAGGTATCCGTTGATCAACCAGTAAGGTGTTACCCTGGATGAATCCGGCACGGCTGCCCCGTTCAGTGTATGGGGTGAAACCATGTTAAGCGAAGCAACCAGGATGGTCATAAATGCAACCGCTGCTATGATCATTCCAAATCCAATTTTTTTAGGCGTGGAGGGTTCAATATCTTTCTTGTTGAGCCAGGCAAAAACACTCATGACAAATGGTGTCAGGAAGACAATAAACAACGGATTGAAGGATTGGAAAATCTCAGGCGCAATGGCGTTTTCCGGTTGATAACTGTTGACATAATAATAAGCCAACATTGAACCGCCCAGAAAAAGTGCAAGGCCGATTAACCTTTCATTTCTGGATTTATTCTTACCAAGGGCAACAAAAAGTCCGGCCAGAGCTCCGAAAACAGAAATGATTGACCATGGACCAAAGAAAAGGTTGGTAAACGGCCCTACCTCCTTGGCAATGTAGTCACGCGCAAAAAATGTCAGGGTCAATCCGTTTTGGTGGAAAGACATCCAGAAAAAGATCACCACAATAAATACCATGATCAAAGCCATCACCTTGGGCTTCTCCTCCTTGTTGGCAGAGAGGATAATCCAGGTAGCAAAGGCGACAAAAAGACTGACAGCCAAAGTTATGTCAAGCAGCACATTTAATCCGTAATACAAGATAGAAAAGGCGGCAAAAGCAGCGACAAGTGCCAAAGCAAAGTTTTGGGGACCATTCTCAATTTTAACTTTTTGTGAAGCAGCTACTTTTTCCTTGTTGGGAAGGTGTTTCTGGAAGAATACATAGACCAGCAATGACAAAACCATGGCCCCGGCTGCAATGCCAAAAGCATAATTATATCCTCTTGCAAATACATCCAGGTAGGTTTGTGCAAATTGTCCAAGATCACCTACCTGTCCCGAAATGCTTGCTTTTTGCGCCAATGTCTGGAATTGAGTGGTGTCAGTCATTTTGCCGTCGATGAACTGATGACAGAGGGCCGGCAAACTGCCATCATGAAGGAAACCATTGGTTTTCAACCACCAGTTGCGAACGCCTGTTGCTGCAAAAGGAGCAAAGAATGCGCCCACATTGATTCCCATGTAAAAGACCATAAACGCAGAATCACGCAGTTTGGTGTACTTTGGGTCATCATAGAGTTGACCGACAACCGCCTGCAAATTGCCTTTAAACATCCCGTTCCCGAAAGCAATGATAAAAAGGGAAATCAAGGTAAGCGTTAGGGTGAGTCCTGGAATTGACATCAAAATATAACCGGCCAGCATGATCAGGATACCGGCGAAAATAACCAGCTTGTACTTGTTGGTGGAGTCCGCAACAATCCCGCCGATCAAGGCGAGCGCGTAAATGCCGAAGTAAAACGAGCTGTAATAGCTTCCTGCCTGCTCCTCTGATAATCCGAATTTTACCTGTAGGAAAAGTACCAGAATAGCCATCATCGTGTAGAAACCGAACCGTTCCCCCATGTTGGCAAAAAAGGCTACAATAAGTCCTTTGGGATGTCCTTTTAGCATAAGTTTTAAAGTTTGAAGTTTTATATTGAAGCAAATATAAGAAAAAGTGTGAAAAAGTGCCTAGAGCGGAAGAAAGTGCCTAAAGTGTGCTAAAGTGCCTAAAGTGTGCTAAAGTGCCTAGAGTGCCTAAAGTAATGGACTCCGAACAAATCATGCCCGTGTCGCAAGTACTTTAGGCACTTTAAATACTTTAGGCACTCTAGGCACTTGTTGAAAGAACACCAATTTTAATTTTTTTCGCCTAACTTTGAAAAGTGTACAACTTTGAAATGACAGGTCATGAAGATTTTTTCACGCGAACAGATTTCTTATATCGACCGGCAGACCAAAATTTTGGAGCCTATTTTGGAAATCGATTTGATGGAGCGGGCCTCGAAAGCTTTGGCAGAATGGCTGATTGCCCATTACCCGGTTTCTTCCAAAATTGCGGTAATTGCAGGAACAGGAAACAACGGTGGAGATGCATTGGCTGTAGCTCGCTTACTCTTGAAAATAAATATGGATGTCGATGTGTATCTGCCTGAATTTGTGGGCAGACGTTCAGACGCAAATGAGATTAATCTGTCAAGATTAGAGGATTTGGTCATTGGTCCTATGATCAAACTGATTGAACTGAATGAGCTTCCGAATTTGAGTGGTTATGATCTGCTGATTGATGGTCTTTATGGTTCCGGACTAAACCGGCCTCTGGAGGGATT
>CAIRSO010000557.1 GCA_903881215.1 uncultured Bacteroidia bacterium | reverse complement strand
TGTCCTGAATACTATCAATAAGGGATGCAATGCGTGCGTATATTTTGGGATTTTCCTCTTTCCATTGTAAAAGCTGAGAATGAGCCAGAGCAGTAAATTTAACCTCTCTCATTTTTATTGGTTTTGCCAATATTTACGTTTATCAATTCACCTTTTTCTGCCTGTTTCATAGATTCCAACAAAAACTTTCGATTGGCTTCGCTGGAAAGCAAGTATTCAGTTTCATCCATTTCGGTTTCAACCGTGATCGAAATAATCTTCCCTTTGTACATTGATTTAACAGATTTTAGAAAATCAACAGAAAGCTCATTTGCACTTAGATGATAGGTGGTTGTCATGATAAAAGATTTGTTTCAAAGATAATAACAAATTAAGTTCAGTTGTACCAAAGAACCCAAATTCAAGGAACGAAATTCTCCCACACATCCTTCTTCAATTCCGGATGTGGTACAAACAGAAATTTTTCGGGCTCTTCCTCAAACTGGGAATAGATGGACCTCGTTGGGTTGATCCCTAATTGAGAGTATATCTCTGGACTTTTTAACATCAATTTTGATTCCAGGTAGTTGGGATTTCTCTGCCATTCTATTTTCCCTTTTTCATCCATAACCGGAAACCAAGCCAGCCCTTTGTGTGCCCGGACGCCATCGTATTCGAATCCGTAGGCCCGGTCGCACCAGGCTCCAAAGGTCAGTGGTTGATTCATATCCGCACTGATGGTAGCATGCGCCCAATTGGGAGGTACTATTACTACCTCTCCAGGATTTGCCATTACTGCGAAGCATCGGCCTGGATCATCACCGGCGGTTTCCTGCATATAAATAATGGCTTTGCCCGACCATATCTCGTAAACTTCCGGTGTCGACCAGCCTGAAAGCGGGGAGATTTTGTGGATATGCCCCTGACTTCGAACGGGTTCGTTACCCAAACGACCTGCAGCATAGGTTACCGCTCCATACAACAAGTGTTGTTGTTTTAGGATTGGAAGGTGCTCGTCTTTTCCAACATCCATGGCGATCGAATAAACAGGATCAGGTCCTGCGCATTGCGGATCCAATAAGCTTTGCCGGATCGAATCAAGACTGCGGTTTTCGACGGTTGGGCCAAAAACGCCTGGTCCGTATTTGAATCCCATGGGATTCGTGGTTGGCAGGATGTTAAAACCGGGATTGAATTTCATTTTGTTAATTCTAAAAAAAATGCATTAAATAGGGAGCCGCATGACCATGCGGCTCTGCGTTAGAACCTGACGTATCCTTTCATGGTGCCACATTTCTGACCTTCGCCTGTTCCGTATGGACGGATGGTATAGGTTCCGACTTTGGCAGGAACGATAAATACTTCGGCATAGTTGACCACAAACGGCTCAAAAGCCTTGGAAGGGCTTTCCACAATTACCTCATCACCTTCCACAAGACAAATTACATGAACACCACCGTTGGTATGGTGTTCCACTTTTTTGGTGAACCAGTGGCGGCGGGTTTCAATGAATTCCCGCTCATGCAGTCCGGTGCTTTCCTCCACCCAGCCATCGCCTTCTGCCACTACCTGAATGTTGTTGACCAGATTTTCTCTGGTCCATTGCGTGGTTCGATCCCACTGAATGTTGCGTTTTCCGTGTTCCAGGTTAATCGGACGAGGTTTGCCATCCATACCTAGACGCCCCCAGTCCCACAATTTGAAAGTGAAAATGTATGGAGTAGCACTGATCTCCAGCACCATGCTGCTTTTGCCCGAGCAGTGAATGGTTCCGGCGGGGATCAATACATGGTCATGTTTTTTCACCGGCCAGATTTGCACATGCTTTTCGGCTTCGAAAGGCTTGCCACCTGACTGCGCCTCTTCCAATTCTTGCATCATTTTTTTAGGATCGACCCCTTCCTTCAATCCCAGGTAAACGATGGCGTCCTCTTCCACATCCATCATATAATAGCTTTCGTCCTGGGTGTAATGCAGGCCAAATTTCTCCTGGATGTATTCTGTCAGCGGGTGCACCTGGAGACTCAGATGGCCACCCTGCATCGTATCCAGGTAATCGAACCGGATAGGAAATTCATCCCCGAATCTACCATGAACCGGCTCTCCCATCAACTCGCGGGGATGGCGGAATACCAGGTTAATGGAAGGAATCTCAATAACATCATCACCGAATTTTAGCAAAAGGCTGTTCTCTTCGGGGACACAATTGAAGCACCATGCGTAATTTGGAGACGACTTGTCCAGGTTGCACACCTCCTTCATCCACTGACCGCCCCAAGGACCCGGGTCGAAAAAGGGCACGACACTTAACGGACGATTGGTGGCCAGCTCCAGTCCTTCCAGAATGGCTTTCCCTTCCACCATTTTCGGCTGAGCAATTTTGTTGGTGTCTAGGAGGAAATCCCATTTGTCGAACAGTGTCTTTTTCAGGCGATCGCAAACGCGCCAATCTACGAAGTAGCCTTGTTTGTAAAGCAACATCCAGTCGGCTGTATCACGGTTTTTTAGACCTAAGTTGTCCACCAGATGCTGCCGCATCCGCAATTGAATTTCCCAGCGGGCCATGTCTGCATAAACCAGCAAATCCGGATTTGGACAGATCAAAGCCGCCCCGCTTCCGTAAATCAGGATGATTCCCTCTTCTGTTGATGCTATTTCCGATTGAATCCGCTTCACTTTTTCAGGATCGAAGAAGGAATCCATGTTCAGGCGGGTAAGGAACCCAAAGATTCGGTCGTTGGTGACATCAGGGAAAACCAGCTTTTTAATCTCCTCTGCAGGCAGCATACCATCTGAAGCATGGATCAGACAGGTATGGATTAAGCCTTTTTCCAGGTTGGAGCTTAACTCTTCATGGATCACTCCCTGGTAGGTTTCGATGACCACAATGGTCTTCTTTTTATTGATCGCCGAAATCGCTGTGTTTAATTTGGCGACAATCCCATCCCAGCCATTGATAACTTTCCAGGCTTCGTTCCTGATTTCTACAAATGGTGTGTTGTTAAATTTAGATGGACTTTTCAGATATTTTGTTGTCATATTTCGAATCTCTTATATAGCTTGTATTAATTAATTACACAGAGTGACACAGAGGTTTCACAGAGATCCACAGAGTCAGGAAAACGTTCTTAATCTCAGTGTAACTCTGTGCTTCTCATTCTTCCTCTGTGTAATATTTTTTTTGCCTCAACAGTTATTCTGTTAAAGGTTGTATTTCACAATTCCATCAAAGACCGCACCAGATAATCAGCCCCAAACAGTGCCGAATTGCTGATGTTTTTTGCTGCAATCAGCTGCACTTTTCCCCATGGAGTCCAGGCATATTGATTGATGCGGTGCTGTAACTCTGGCAGAAACACATCAGCACTTTTCATGATCCCTCCGCTTAACAGAATGATTTCCGGGTCAAAAGCATGGATCATGCTGATCAGTCCTGCCGACCAAACCGAGTAACAATGATCGAGGATTTCCAAGGCCAGATGGTCACCGTTTTGGGCATTGCGGAACAGTGCTTCAAAATCTGCCAGTGCTTCGTTTTTGAGAGAACTGGCTTCATATCCTGGATTGTACCTGATTAATTCGGGCAATCTCCAGGTGGAGGCTTCCGATTCCATGCAGCCAACGTTGCCACACGTACAAATTTTGCCAAGATGGTTCACGGTAAAATGGCCACCAAGATTTCCTGCCTGAAAATGTTTCCCTTTCAGTAGTTTTCCTTCGATCAAAACCGCGGATCCTATTCCGGTGCCCAAAGTAACCATGACAAGGTTTTCACATCCTTGTCCGGCACCATGTTTCCATTCTCCCAGCAAGGCCATCCTGGCATCGTTTTCGGCAAAAAGCGGAAGGTCCCAGTTCGATTTTGCCCAGCCAACCAGGTCCGTTTCCGGTCCGTCGTCATATTTTTGATTGGTGGAAACAATCCTGTTTTTGGAGGAATCTACTAATCCTGCGAATGAAAAGCCGATTCCGAGAATGTCATTTGAAGAGAGATGATTGTTGATCAGTATTTTATCAATGGCGGCCTGTAGCTCCGGGAGTTGCGTTTTTAACCCGGAAGCTGATCTAGCAGTTATTTCCATCCGGTCACAAAGCTGACCTTCCTTCATCAAACCAATTTTGATGATTGTCCCTCCTAAATCAATGGCAATTGTAAACTTCATAGTTATGAGTTATGAGTGATAAGTTATGAGACATAAGACATAAGACATAAGACATAAGACATGCGACATAAGACATAAGACATGAGTACGGAATCACATTTTCCAATTTCCACATTAGCACATTAGCACATTAGCACATTAGCATATTAGCACATTAGCATATTTTCACATTTTCACATTAGCAAACTCTCGCTCCAACTCTTCAAGCGTTTTGCCTTTGGTTTCGGGCACAAATCGCCATACGTAGAGGAGATTGGCCAGGCAGATCAGGGCAAAAATCAGGAAAGTAATTCCGCCACTCAGTCTTTCCAGCATAATCGGGAAGGTGATGGTAACGATGGTGCAGGCAATCCAGAGCGCGACAATGGCAACTGACATCCCTTTGCTGCGCAGCCGGTTGGGGAAAAGTTCGGCAGCAACGACCCAAAGAGCTGGTCCCAGCGAGGCTGCGAAAAAGGCAATATAGCCCAGGATGAAAACCAGCACCAGCACACTGGACGTATGGTTTGTGAAGAATAAAACCGACAACCCTGCAAGCATTAAGGTCATTCCGGCGGAGCCAATGATGATCAACATTCTCCTGCCATATCTGTCAATCAGGACCATGGCAACCAGTGTGAAAATCAAGTTGGTACCACCAATAAGAATGGTTTGCAGTAGAGCGGAATCATTTGACTGACCTACGTTGGCAAATATCTTCGGCGCGTAATACATGATCGTATTGATTCCTGTAATTTGCTGAAATACAGCCAGAATTATTCCGATGAAAAGCAATGGTTTGATTTTGGGTGAAAACAGTTCACTGAAAGTTGATTCTTCCTGGTTCTTTAAGGTCTCATTGATTTCTTTTAATTCAGCATGCGCAAATTCTTCCCCTGATGTCTTTATCAGAACGTCAAGGGCTTCTTTGTTCCGGTTACGGGCAACCAACCAGCGCGGACTTTCCGGAACTAGAAACAGGCTGAAGAACAGCAAAACTGCCGGTGCCGCCATGACCAGTAACATCCATCGCCAGTTGTTTTCACCGGTCCCAACCAAAATGTAATTGCTGAAGAAGGCAACGAGAATACCGACAACGATGGCCAACTGGTTCAATGAAACCAGCGTTCCCCGGTATTTGGCCGGTGCCAGTTCGGCAATGTACATGGGCGACAGGATGGAAGCAACACCCACAGCCAGACCCCCCAAAACCCTAGCTACCAGGAAAAACACAAGCGAGTGCGCGGATGCACTCCCTACTGCAGAGACAAAGAAAAGTAGTGCAGCAAACATCAATACTTTCTTGCGGCCGTAATGGTCTCCGGCCTTTCCGGCCATAAAAACCCCTGCAATACAGCCAAAGAGCAGGCTGCTCACCGTCCAGCCCAATCCTGCTTCAGACAATCCGAAATAGGGCTGAATAAAATTGAGCGTACCGGAAATGACTGCGGTGTCGAAACCGAAAAGCAATCCGCCCAAAGCAGCGACGATAGATATAAGAACAACGTATGATCGCATTTTTTTTGATTTAGTTTAAATTTTTAAAAAAGCATTGGTTCTCCGTTCATTTCCAGCAATCGGGCAGAGAAGCCGTTTTTGGCAATCTCCTGATAATCATGTCCTGCATCGGAGGGCCAGCAGGCACCTACCACCAGTTTTTCGTTGCCGGTATTCGCCAGGCGGTGGGCGATCTCACCTCCGATGTAATGGAGACTTCCGGGATAAACTTTTTCAGCCCAGGTTTTCCTGTTTCTGTCCATTAAAATCAGCATTCCTTCACCTTCTACTCCCCAGTAAAATTCAGCCCGATCTGACTGCGCATGAAAATGCCCCTTGGTCATGAAATATTCGTTGCCCACTTTGCCCGGATAAATCGTGGAGGCACCAAAAAAGAGTCCGCCGGACGTTCCTTCCGCAACCGGAAACCATGCCTGAACCGTATATGCTGTTTGCTCCGGATCCATCCCTTCGAAGCATTCCTGATCCTGAAATACTCCTGCCAAATCTTTCAATTTTCGCAACTGATTGACGACTGGTTCCCCAGTCATTTGGTAGTTTTCAGGATTTATGTCAACCGGCGAATTCATCATCCTTAAATGTTGCATCTTATTTTGGGCTTAATTGATGATACTTGTCTCATGGTTAAGTAATTCATTATTAATTATTTGATCAGTTTCAATTTCTTTTGTTCATGTCTCACCTAAAATGAATTTCTGATGTTCATTCGGAAAGGGTTATCAATTTTTAGGCTTTGATGGTTCAAAATCATTGTGGCCATGCTTTTCCCCATTTGGGTGAAATCGGTCGATATCGTTGTGATGCCTGAACCAACAATCCCTTTCATGGAGGTCTCGTTGTAGGAAATGATGCCAAAAGCTGATCCCAGAGCCATTTTGTGCTCCATTGAATAGCGGACCAAAAACTCCAGATCACGGTCGTCCACAACCACAAACGCATCACCTGATTGGATGTCAAATAATCCGATCTCCTGAACCACTTCAAATTTGATCGGGTGTTGGCGGCAAAAATCGCGGAATCCTGTCGCAATATCGCGGAAATGTGATTTCTGATGCCTGATTACCAGGATCATTCGTTGGTATTTTCCAACAAGGTGTGCATTGCTTTTCAGGATACGGTAAATGTCCCGTTCAAAGTCCTGACAAACAAAAGGATAACTATTTCTGTACTGCTTGCGTCCCTGATCCAGGATGAATACTTTTCCGGAGGGTAATTTGCTGATCGCTGTAACAGCATCGGGATGATTGACGGGCATGACTACATATTCTGAATAATTACCATTAGAACTTTCCAGGATGGATTGAAACATCTTCAGGTTGTTGTGGTGAAAAAAGATTTGTTCGCTGCCATCATTCTTCAGTGCCTCCTTGAATGCATCGTACAACTCCTCTTTGTAGGCTGTCAACCGGTCGAAGAGGAGCAGAATGTTGTGTTTGAAATCAGTATTTTCCTTCTGAATAAAATACCCTTTGCCAACCTGTGATGTAATGATTCCTTTTGCCTTCAGTTCTTTGTAAGCCATCAGGACGGTATCTTGCGATAAGCCGTATTGCTTGCAAAACATATTCAGAGAAGGTATTTTATCACCCTTCTTTAGCTCGCCCTCATTGATCTTTAGCTCAATTGCCTGGATGATCTGGCGGTATTTTGGAACCGGAAGATGATCTTTGAACTGAATGTCTATATTTTTCTTAATTTTCATACCTCTTGGTAGTACTATGCAAAAATAGTGTTTATAACAATACATTATTTCAATGTATTAATTATTTTTGTAGTCAATCATGT
>CAIRSO010000556.1 GCA_903881215.1 uncultured Bacteroidia bacterium | reverse complement strand
TGTGGATCAATGACCTTCCTTGATGAAATTGAGGCAGGAACCACTTTTAAACCAGACAATTTGCTGGTCATTGTAGGTGTGTTTGGCAAGAATTTCCTGGGAAGTCCCGTCGATATGGTGCAATACCAGTTTCAAGGGAACATTGGGAGAAAATTGCTGTAAACCAAGTATATCGATTCTATCTTGTTCCTGTATCAGATTGTAATCTTCGGGATTGGCAAAGGTGAGAGCCAACATTCCCTGTTTTTTGAGATTGGTTTCGTGAATCCTTGCGAAGGAGCGGGTCAACACAGCCCTTACACCTAAATGGCGGGGTTCCATGGCCGCATGTTCGCGGGAAGAACCTTCGCCATAGTTTTCATCACCGACCACGATGGATCCAATACCTGATTTTTTATAGGCTCTTGCTGTATCCGGCACTGTTCCGTAGCTGCCCGTCAGCTGATTGAGCACAGAATTGGTATTTCCGTTGAAGTCGTTGACGGCACCGATCAGCATGTTGTTTGAAATGTTATCAAGATGGCCCCTGTATTTTAACCATGGACCAGCCATTGAAATATGGTCGGTGGTACATTTACCACGAGCCTTGATCAGAAGTGAGAGCTGTGTCAGATCTTTTCCATTCCATGGCTGGAATGGCTCGAGCAACTGTAACCTATCGGAGGATGGATCGACAGTGACTTCGAGGTGCCTGAATTCTTTGGATGGAGGAATCAATCCGGCATCTTCCACGGCAAAACCTCTGGCTGGAAGGTCATCCCCGTGAGGAATATCAAGCATGACTTTTTCGCCTGCTTCGTTGACCAGAAAATCGGTGACCGGATTAAAATCGAGAGTTCCGGCGATGGCAAATGCAGTCACAATCTCGGGTGAAGCAACAAATCCGTGTGTTTTTGGGTTGCCATCAGTCCGTTTGGCGAAATTCCTGTTGAAAGAGGTCATGATTGAGTTTTCGGGCAGCTCGTCTGCATTTTCTCGTGCCCACTGTCCGATGCAAGGCCCGCACGCATTGGCCAGGACGACACCACCAATCGATTCAAATGCCTTCAGGTACTGATCTCTGTCGACCGTAAACCTGACCAGCTCAGAACCCGGTGTTACCGTAAATTTGGCCTTTACCTTCAGGTTCTTCGCATTGGCCTGAAGTGCAACTGAAGCGGCCCTGCTCATATCTTCGTACGAAGAGTTGGTACAGGAACCAATCAGTCCGACTTGCATCTCCAGCGGCCAGTTTTTTTCTTTGGCTACTTTCTTGAACTGTGAAAGTGGTGTGGCCAGGTCGGGGGTAAACGGTCCGTTGATATGGGGCTCAAGTTCTGAAAGGTTGATCTCTATCAGCTGATCAAAATATTTTTCGGGATGGAGATACACTTCAGCATCCCCGTTGAGGTATTCAGATATCCCATCTGCCATCGCGGCGATATCCGCACGACTTGTGGCCCTGAGGTATTTGGCCATGTTCAGGTCGTAACCAAAAATGGACGTAGTAGCTCCGATTTCGGCACCCATGTTGCAAATGGTTCCTTTGCCGGTACATGAAATGGTCGAAGCACCTTCGCCAAAATATTCAACGATGGCACCGGTTCCTCCTTTGACGGTAAGAAGTCCGGCAACTTTCAAAATAACATCTTTTGGAGAGCTCCAGCCTTTAAGTTTTCCTGTTAACTTGATGCCAATCAGTTTAGGAAATTTAAGTTCCCACGGGATTCCGGTCATCACATCGACGGCATCTGCACCACCAACTCCAATGGCGATCATCCCCAGTCCGCCGGCATTAACAGTATGAGAATCAGTTCCTATCATCATCCCTCCCGGGAATGCATAGTTTTCAAGTACCACCTGATGGATAATTCCGGCTCCTGGTTTCCAGAATCCGATACCATATCTTTTGGATACCGTTGCCAGGAAATTGTACACCTCCTTGTTGGTGCTCTCTGCATTTTTAAGGTCTGTAACGGCTCCCTCCTTGGCCAGGATCAGGTGATCACAATGAACAGTAGAAGGTACAGCCGCTTCCTCTTTGCCTGCCTGCATAAACTGAAGAAGAGCCATCTGAGCAGTTGCATCCTGCATAGCCACACGATCCGGGTTGAAATTTACGTAAGAATTGCCTCTTTCAAAAGGAACATTGGGCAATTGCTCTGAAAGATGGGCATAGAGAATTTTTTCCGTCAAGGTAACCGGCCGGCCCAGTAATTTTTTCAGTTTTTCAGTTTTCTGAGGAAACTCAGCATAAACCTTTTTAATCATTTCAATATCGTATGCCATAGCTAGTCAAATATTTAGTTAAAATGTAGGATAATACAATTTAGAATAACGGATGCAAAATTGGCTTTTTTTACTGAATATTGAGAATTTAGGATTGAATTTTGTTTAATTCAGATTTCTCATTTTTTGTCACAAAGATGTTAAAATACAAATAATCAACAAGATAAGTAGTCGTGTTGCAATGTTTTAATCTCATAAGATAAAGCTGCTTATCTACGATTCGTTCTTTAAAAACTTAGTGTATCTTAGTGCCTTAGTGTCATTATGCTCTTGTTTCTAAAAGAATCTACTAATTATGTTGCTTAAACCACTGGTTGTCGAAAATATATGGATCGCGTTTCAGTCGATTCGTGGCAATCTCCTGCGATCGGTACTTACGATTATGATCATTGCGGTAGGTATCTCTGCTTTGGTGGGAATCCTAACAGCCATCGACTCCATTAAGAATGCCATAACAGCTGACTTTACCCGTCTGGGTGCAAATACTTTTTCTCTCCAAAGCAGAGGCATGAGGATCCAGATTGGCAATCAGCGCTACCGGTCAAAAAATTACAGCTACATCAGCTATTTTCAGGCCAAGGAATTCAGGGATCAGTTTCATTTTCCGGCCTCAGTATCCATCTCGGTGATGGCCACGAATACTGCGACAGTAAAATATGAATCCAAGAAAAGTAATCCAAATGTGATTGTCCGCGGCATTGATGAAAATTACTTGCAGACTGCCAGCTATGAACTTGAAAATGGACGTAATTTTTCAATGCAGGAGGCCTACGATGGTACCAATGTTGCTTTGATAGGTTCTGAAATGGTGCCAAAGATGTTTCCGAAAGACACCGACCCAATTGGAAAATTGCTCTCCATCGGAAGTGGAAAGTACATGGTTATTGGAATTCTGAAACCGAAAGGAAGCGGTTTTGGTGAGACTGGCGACCGGCTGGTTTTTCTACCGTTTTCCAACGTCAGGCAATATTTTGCCAGGCCGAACATGAATTTCAGGATCAGTGTTCATCCCAATTCAGCTCAATTGATGGATGCTGCTACCGGAGAAGCCGAAGCTGTTTTCAGGAATATCCGCAAACTAAATGTCACCGACGACTCTGATTTTGTCATTGAAAAAAGTGACAACATTGTCAATATTTTGCTTGAAAACATCAAATATGTAACCATGGCAGCCACCATAATCGGCATCATAACACTTCTTGGCGCTGCCATTGGCCTGATGAACATCCTGTTAGTTACGGTAGCTGAACGTACCCGGGAGATTGGCATCCGAAAAGCCATTGGGGCTAATTCAAATACCATCCGGCAGCAGTTTCTGATAGAATCAATTGTGATTGGTCAATTGGGTGGTATTTTGGGGATTATTTTGGGAATACTTGCCGGAAATGGTATCTCCTTTTTTATAGGAAGTGCGTTTATTATTCCCTGGGACTGGATCGTTGGAGGCGTTACCGTATGTCTGCTGGTCAGTTTTGCTTCCGGTGTTATTCCTGCCGTGAAAGCTGCAAAGCTTGATCCGATTGAGGCGCTGAGGTTTGAGTGAGAGGAAAAGGACTAGGTGACTGGGAGACTGGGAGAGGGGGCGACCGCCGCGATGAAACCAGGGACAATGAAATTGGCTAACAGCTAACAGCTAAAAGCTTTCTTCAATATTTAAAATTGATCGTGAACTTGTAGGCAAAGTTCAGCTTGTTGGTACTTAAACGGTAAGGGCCATATCGATAATAAGTACCGAAGCCAAAACCGGCAATACCAGAGCTTAAAATTTTGTTCAATTCAATCCCCGATTCGTAATATCCTTTTCTAAAATCGGTTGCTCCTGAAGCGGTTGTGTATTTCTTTTCGAGGGATCCTAAACCCATGTTATGCGCTATGACAAGTTCCGGACGGATAAAAGAGTTGGCCGGGATAAATCCTCTTCCAAAATTATGGCGGATGTGCAGGATCGCGTACTGATCGGCCGAAAATTCATTCAACCTCATCGTACTAAAAGCATAATGCGGAAGTAGGGTAAAAGCGCCCGAATAGCTGCCATATCCATGAAACCACTCCGTAATTGGCGCATTCCCAAATATCTTTCCAGCCCTGGCCATAATGGTTGTATTTCCTGTTGCCGACAGGCGGATGTTAAATTTTGCTTTTGTGTCGATCTTGGTATATTGGAATTGGCTCTCCAATAGTTTCATTCCCTGGATGGCAGACAAATAATACTCGGATTTTGGAGGGGAGCTTTGAATCAGCTCCTCCGGGTCATTTAGGAAGGCAATCCCCGGCGAGAATCTGAGCTCTAATCCGGTTCGCGTTAGTTTAAATGGATCCCACTCCACCTGACTGAAATTCCCGTAAGGAAATCTAAGAATACTTCCACTTTCAATAAATGCTTTGACATTCAAGGGCTCTACAGGTCTTATCTCGACACTTGCACTATAATTTTTTACATGAAACATGTTGGTGATCAGTAAAGAACGAAAATATTCTGGTTCGAAAATATTGAAATCGGTAAGCATTTCCTCTTCTCCATACTCCTTCTTAAAATTTCGATATCCCAACTGAATGGTAAAATCAGGATATCCTGTCGGGTAAATCCGAAGCCATTCACCATGTCGGAACTCGCCATCTTTGGTCCCATAAGTGAAATAGATCCCCGAGGCGAAATACTTGGATAATTTGCGGTTGGTGTTCAGTCCGAGACCGAGTTTGTACCCCTCATTGATGTTGAAACCGAGCAAATACATGAAATTAATGTTGAAAATACCAACCGGTAGATTCCCTAGTGAGAGCGCATGCAGTAATTTCACCTTTTGGTACATCCTGGCTTTTTTGCCAAGACTATCCAAATAAACGTAAGTCGAAGAATCCTTTGCTGTTAATGGAATGTATCGAAATCCCTTCGAGTTTAGAAATGAATCCCGCCTTTCATTGGAAATTGTCATCCCATATTTGGGAAAGGATTTTAGGTCCAGAGGGATGTTTACTGCTCTTTGATACAAGTAAGTCCTGCTATTTGCCGTGACAGAAAGTTCTATCGGAATTCGTTTCGTCGACTGCGGATCTGCAGGAACGGAGGTCATCATCTTAAAGTTGATAGCCGCGTTCAATTCAGAAGGAAACCATTGATCCGTTTCCAGTCGGTCGTAGTGTTGCCACACAGAAGCTGAGATCTCATTCTTTCCGGCATTGGCGGGTTCGGCAATAACACTCTGAACAGCATAGCCGTGCGTGTTGACATGCAGAAACCCTTTCAATCCATCTACGTTGCGGTCTTTTGCCGGATGAAACCGAATGAGGAAAACTGTGTCCTGCCGATCTGTTTGTAGCGTGTCCTCCAGAATAAATGCATAATTTTTCAATGCTGATTTACTCACTGGTGACAGGTAACTCTTGCTGAGTAATGAGAAATTTTCTTTGTAGATGGAGAAACTCTGGAGTTGGGTGGCTAATAGGAAAAATGCTTCCTTCTTCAAACCAGAGACTCGGGTCGAAAGGATCTCTTCATTTTCA